>CAZYBD010000058.1:0-7611 GCA_964645515.1 uncultured Dehalococcoidia bacterium
GTCCACCTCTATGCCATTAGGGTAGTCGAACTGGCCATCTCCTGTGCCCTGTGAGCCCCACTTGAACAGGAAGGCGCCATCGCTGCTGAACACTTGCACTTGTTGATTATTCAAGTCGGTTACGTACACCTGTCCGGACCTGTTCACGGCTATTCCATGGGGTTGAGAGAACTGTCCATCGCCGCTGCCTTGGGAGCCCCACTTGAACAGGAAGGCGCCATCGCTATTGAAAACTTGCACCCGGTCATTGAAGGTGTCGGCCACGTACACCCGCCCAGAACTGTCCACTGCAACCCCCCAAGGATTATCAAACTGCCCTTCCTTCCCGCCCTGGGAGCCCCACTTACGTAGGAAAGTGCCGTCGGTGTCAAACACCTGCACTCTATGATTCCTTGTGTCGGCCACATACACTCGGCCTAGGCCATCCAACGCTAGTCGAATCGGATATCGGAACTGGCCATCGTCATTGCCCTGTGTGCCCCACTTGAACAGGAAGGTACCATCTCCGCTAAACACCTGAATCTGATCATTACCTGCACCGGCCACATAAACTCGCCCAGACCCGTCGACGGTTATTCCAACAGGAAACTGGAACTGACCGTCCTCGCTGCCCTGTGAGCCCCACTTGAACAGGAAGGTGCCATCGCTGTTGAACACCTGCACACGCTGATTCCGCGAGTCGGCCACGTATACGTTCCCAGACCCGTCCACTGCTATTCCCCTGGGTCCGTTTAACTGGCCATCGCTGGTGAGCTGTGAGCCCCACTGTGTGATGAAATTAAGTTGGATGCTAACCGGAGCCGCGAGTATTGGTGTGGCCGTGGGCATCAACGTGGGCGTAGGGACGGGTGTAGAAAGCGGTGTGGGTTTTGGCTCCACCTTCGAGGTAGGTGGCAACGGTGTTGGCGCAGGAACCGACCCGACAGTAGCTGTCGGGAGCAGCGTCGGCGCATGAACTGGTTTGGTAGTTGTCGAAAGCAATGGGGCCTGGGAGACCTCTATATTGATATCTGTTTCGGAAGGAGACGGCCCATCACCGCCGCAAGCAGTCATGGCCAATACCAAGGCGGGGAGGATTATCAATTTCCAAGAGAAGGGTTCCATGGTGTGAATTATAGACCGCACTGCCGGCTCGTTGACGGAATCGGTGATAAAACGAATGCTGGTGCCTAAGCTTAATGTCGTAGGCTGACAGGAATTCCGAGCGTTGGCCTGGGCCCACACTCCCATGTGCCTAAAACCCTGGTTCCGAAGGGCAATGTCGAACCCACATGAGGTCACCTGACTACAGGTTTTGAGCTTGATGCCACGCGAAGTGTGAACAGTTTATTGTTTAATGCGTTGCGGTGTGGGGACATTGAGTCTGGTAATAACCTTGGTGGTCTGCCGGTGTTGTGTACCTAGCTGTTGCCAACTCGAAGTGTTCTTGCAGGTGGGACCCCTCGGTGGTCGATTGGTCACCTGCTTTGTAATGTCCGTTTAGCCTCTGGGCCTCCTAACTGAGTGGCCACCGAATTGCTCCCGGAGAGCGGCCAATAGCTTGGCCCCAAATGGTTCCACCTGGCGGGAACGGAACCTTTGTTGTAGAGCTAAGGTGATAGCAGGAGTGGGAACGGCCAATTCCACCGATTCTTCAACCGCCCAGCGGCCTTCTCCGGAATCGTCTACGTAGGCCTTCAAGTCTTCCAGTTGAGGGTCACTTTTAAGCGCAGCAGCCGCTAGATCCAGAAGCCAGGAGCGCACTACGCTGCCGTAGCGCCAGGTCTCGGCAATAGCGGCCATATCCAGACTGAACTCCTCTTTGGCTTTCATTAGCTCGAAACCTTCGGCATAGGCCTGCATAATGGCGTACTCTACGCCGTTATGCACCATTTTTACGAAATGGCCTGAGCCACTTGGGCCAACGTGACTGTAACCAGTGTCGGAGCTGGGGGCCAGGGTGCGGAAAATAGGTTCCAGACGGTTGACCGACTCCTTGTTGCCGCCGACCATCAAGGAGTAGCCTTCGCTCAGGCCCCAGATGCCTCCGCTAGTGCCGACGTCGATGAAGTCGATGGATTGAGACGCCAGCCTAACCCCGCGACGAATGCTGTCTTTGTAGTTCGCATTGCCGCCGTCCAAAATAGCATCACCCGGGGATAACAAGGGCACCAGATTGTCGATCGTATCTTCGGTGGCCTGTCCGGACGGGAGCATCAACCAAACGGCTCGGGGCGTCGCAAGGCTGCCAGTCAGCTCTTCCAGAGAGGAGGTGCCCTCGCCACCGTATTCCTGGCTGCTAGCTACGGCGTCGGAGGCCCGGTCGTGGGTCACGACCCGATGTCCGCCTAAAATAAGACGCTGGGCCATATTGCCGCCCATTCGCCCGAGCCCTATCATGCCTAATTCCACTGCTTGCCTCCTTGATTGTAGAGTTGCCGGGGTTGCGCCATTCGATCATGGCCGCGTTGGCGTCGATTGCCGTGGTTACACGCTCCACGATAAATCGTTAGTCTATTCCAATCGACCCTGGTGCAGGAGCCGAATTCAGAGGCTGTTTTCACTGTTCGTATGACGTCTGCGTAATGGATTAGTATCTTGGAGGGGATACACAGGTGTGGGTGAAGCAGGTGCCCCGAACTGCCCATCTTCAACCATCGCCACAGATCAGCCTTGGTCGAAAGCGTCTGACGATCCCTCCAGCCCAGCTTCTCTACCGATAGCGAAGACCTAGGAACAAAGAATGTGCCATTGGGTGTTCCGATCAGACCAGGTCTTCTATCAAGTGCCGGAGACCAGCGATGGCGTCGACACCCAAGTCAACCCGTATGGCGCGGCGACCTAGATCGGAAAGGGCATCGAAATCTCCAATCGCCTGGGCTGAAACCAGCGTGGCAAAGTCGTACCGTCGCCCCGGTATTAGCAGGTCGTCCCTGTGGGACATTGTGAGTTGGAGGTATAGTCCCGATTCCGGCCCACCCTTGTGCATTTGACCGGTGGAATGCAGAAGGCGGGGACCGTAACCCAGGGTCGTAGCAATTTTGTGCCGCTCCATAACCAGTCGACGGAGAACGGCTAGTAGACTGTCGGCCTCATCGTCCATGGGTATGTAAGGCATGATTGCCAGATAGTCCCCCTCCGACGCTTGAGACAACAGGTCGGTCAAGGAACGGGAATCCACCTGCTCTGGCAGACTGCCGCGCGTCAAGAAGACCTCAAGTGCACTGTGGGTGTTGTCTTTGCTTGTTTGAACGTCAGGTTGGTCGAAAGGGTGTACTCCCAGGATAGCTCCTGCGACTGCAGTTGCTAGCTCCCAGCGGAAGAATTCTCCACCTAAATCGTAGCGGTCGCGCAACTCCAGGCAGGCCACCGGGTGTCCTGCTGCTGCGATCGCCTCGACGGCCTCTTCGGTGGCCGCGTCCGGTTCGGCGGAGACCCGAAAGTGAACGAACAACCGGTCGTGGGCATAGACTTGCGGGGCCAGCAACTGCTCGCCCGCCACTGGGATAATCCCCTTGCCTTGCTTTCCAAGACTCTCGGCGATCAATTGCTCGGTCCACAGACCGAACTTATGGATGGGCGGGGGAGTTACCAAGGTCAGTTTGTCGCGGCCCATCTCTGCCATGGTAGCAATCAGCACGCCCAACTGGGCCCCAGGATTAACGTCGTTGCGTACGGAGGCAGCACAGCTTTTTTGCATACGGATGGCCCGGTCTAGCAGCAGGCTTAGGTTTATCCCGGCTAGGGCAGCCGGGACCAGTCCAAAATAGGACAGGACCGAGTAGCGGCCGCCAATGTCTGGAGGGTTCAAGAAGACTCGGCGAAAGCTGGCGTCCCTGCCCAGCGTTTCGAGCGAGGTGCCGGTATCGGTGATGGCGGCGAAGTTCCGGCCTGCATCGCCGCCGGGCATCGCCGCTTCGGTCAACCTCCGGAAGTACCGGTAGAATGACAGCGTTTCAGCGGTCCCGCCCGATTTGGACGAGACTAAGAACAATGTCCGTGCGGGATCGATTTTGTTGGTGACGTTGGCGACTTGTCCAGGGGTCGTAGAGTCGAGAATGATCAGTTCAGGGTAATCTGGCACCGGAGTAAAGGTCTGGCGCAACACTTCGGAGCCCAGGCTGCTGCCCCCCATCCCCAGAAGCACCACGTGCTGGTAGCCTTCATTGCGTATTTCTGACGCAAAGTCCGTGAGAATTGGAGTCTGCTCCACCATGTGGCTGGTGACGTCTAGCCAGCCTAGCCGGTTGCTGATCTCTTGAGGGTCAGAACGCCAGAACGTATGGTCTCGGCTCCAGATGCGGTCAATTACCTCGTGGCGTTCCAAGTTCGCCATGGCCGAAGCTGCTTCAGGCGACTCGACGCCCAGCACCCGATCGTGTCCTCGGACCGGTTCAGGCATCTCTGGCTGGGCGGTCTAGTGCTGGGAAGATAACGTCTTTGAATGCCTGAAGTTCGCCCACCGGGAACTCGTAGGTCTCTCCGGTCATCAAGTAGAGGTGGTCGATTCCGGCCTGTTCCGATTGTTGGATGCGCTTAGTGCAATATTCCGGAGTACCTATAAGACCCATCAGGTCGCAAAGCTGAGCTAGGGCGTCGTCCGGCAGGAAAGAGCAGAGTTCTCGCGCTTTTTCCCAATCCTCCGCATGGGGAACATCGGGATAGAGGTCCCACAGCTCCCGGGGCAATTCCAGGTTGCCCAAGTCCAGGCCGGACGCCTTCAACCACCGGCTGTGCGTACCTTCCATCAGGCGCTGCACCGCCAGCGGCCGTGCCAGTTCCCGAGCTTCCTTCAGGTTGTCTTTGATGATTGTTGTGGCGGTGAAGACCAGTTCTAGGTCATCTGGGTCGCGTCCGGCAGAACGGGCTCCATCTGTTATCAGTGCTCTGGCCTCCGCAACCGCGTTATGATGGATCCCTGTCATCAGGACCGCGCCGTCGGCGACTTCGCCCGCGGCGCGCATGGCCTTGGGTCCGGTTGCCGCCAAGTAGATGGGCGTGGCCAGGCCGCCACCGTGCCGCATGCGACTGCTAGATGTGCCGAAGGAGACGGTTTCTCCTGCCATTAACTCTTTCATAGTGACAATGGCGTTCCTCAAATGTAGTACTGTGGCCGGCCGGACTCCGATCGTGGCAGTGGAGCTATAGCCGCGTCCCATCCAAATCTCAGCACGGCCGGGAGCGATCTCCGAGACCGTCTGAGCTACCGAGGCCAGCACAGAAGGGTGCCGGGTAATCGGATTGGTAACCGCGGAAGCCACCCGAATACGAGAAGTGGACGTCAATGCTTGGGCCATACTGACAAACACGTCGCGTTCTAACATCTGGGAATCGAGTATGCCAACGCCATCGAAACCAGCTTCTTCACACTGGAGAACGAAATCGGCCACCTCCGGGGCCGGCTTACAGGGAGGAACTCTGAGATCAATCATTATGCTCATGCCCGTCTCCTTACTGATCGCGCCCCTCATTTTGGGCTCATTATAGCAATAGAGTCGTGCCTGAGGGTGTGGTACGATTTACAATGCGAACTTCACACAAGGTTAAACGTAGAACTTGCTGAGGGATCAAAGATTTGGACCGCTGATCTGATTGGTTTCCCTGCCGCCTGCGTTTAGATATTTCGGCGATCGCGGCGTTAATTACGGAGGAGCCCCATGACCACCGCCGACCGGCTAACAATGTCTCTGGGTGAAGCCATTTTCACCCAGCGCGCCATTCGTCGCTTCAAGACCGCACCAATCCCCGACGATGTACTGCAAGACATCATGCAGGCAAGCATCCGCGCGCCCAACGGTGGCAATACACAGCAGTGGCATTTTATCGTGGTGCGGGATCTGGATCTTAAGCGACAATTGGGTGAGCTGTACCGCGAGGCATGGTGGGCGAAGCGTAAAGACGCCGGCATAAACGGTCCCGAAGACATTCCTCCGGGCAAGAACACCATGCGGTCCGCCATGAGATTGGCCAATGAAATCTGCGACGCTCCGGTGATAGTATTGCCCTGCGCCACTGCCAAGGGTCCGTCTGCTGCAGCGTCAGTCATACCTTCGGCGCAGAACATGCTGCTGGCCGCGCGGGCCCTTGGAGTCGGCGGCACCATCACCACCCTCCACCCTGTGGTGGAGGACCGTGTTCATCAACTGCTGGGCATTCCAGAGACGGCCCAAGTGGTCTACTGCATGCCTCTGGGCTATCCTCGAGGAGAGTTCGGCTCCGTGACTCGAAAGCCACTCGCTGAAGTGTGTTCCTTCGATCGCTGGGAGAGTCCAAGCCAGTAATGGCTGTCAGAACAGGTGAACTATTTCTGCAGGGTCTGCGCGACAGCCGTGAGATCTGGCTGGAAGGCGAAAGGGTTCAAGATGTCACCGCCCACCCTAAGTTGGCCCCTATGGCGCGGACACTGGCCGGAATATACGACTTACAGCACCAACCGGATTTACACGACCGGATGGTTTTTAAATCTCCTACCAGCGGGGAGCCGGTGGCTCTGTCTTATTTGGTGCCCCAGACTCAAGACGACCTGTTACGGCGCAGGACCGCATTGGAGATCGTGGCCAAATCATGTCAGGGCATGCTGGGTCGCTCGCCTGATTATGTCAATATCCAAGTAACGGCTACTCGCCAGCTGGCGAGCGTGTTCGGACAGAAAGACAAGAAGTATGCCGACAACATAAGGGCCTACCACGAGTACGTTAGGGAAAACAACCTGAGCATCACACATACTTTTGGGAACCCCCAGGTGAACCGTGCGGTGCCGGTGGCCGAACTCCCAGACCCGTATACGGCGGTTGGAGTCGTTGAGGAGACTCCCGAAGGCGTGATAGTTAGGGGAGCCAAGCAGTTAGCGACCCTTGCACCTTTTTGCGACGAGCTTTTCGCTCCGTTATACCGGCCGCTACGCGCCGACGTCGAAGATGACCGCAAGTATTGCATAGGGTTCGCGATTCCTGTTGCCACTAAAGGACTTAAGTTTATTTGTCGGCCTTCTCATGAAAACGGCCGTCCCCTGTTGGAATGCCCTCTGTCGGGCCAGTTCGATGAAATGGACGCCCTGGCTGTATTCGATGATGTACTAATCCCTTGGGATCGAGTGTTCATCTACGACGATATCGAACTGGCCAATCTGACCCTCCAGAAAGTGGCACTCTGGCGCCAGTACATGCAGCAAGTAGCCGTCAAAAACATAGCCAAGCTGGAATTTATTCTGGGAGTGGTCCATGGGATAACGGAAGCCATCGGTATAGGGGTCTATAGCCACGTTCAAGAAAAGACAACCGAGGTCATAGACACTCTGGAGACGGTGCGCTCCTTCTTGCGGTCCGCCGAGGCCGATGCCGCTCCCTGGCCAGATCCGGAAGAAGGTGAAGGGATTTGGCCTGCTCCAGAGCCATGGACCGCCATGCGAAACTGGTACCCCGATGCCTATTCGCGGGTCATTGCCATCGTCGAGCAGTTGGCGGCGGGCGGCTTGATGTTGACGCCGACCGAAGACGACATGTCCGGTCCAATGGCTGTTTTGATCGATAAGTACTACCAGGGAGCGACAGTTGGAGCTGAGGAGCGAGTGCGCCTATTTCGGTTGGCGGGGGACCTGGTGGGCACGGAGTTTATGGCGAACCCCGTGGGGGC
>CAZYBD010000059.1:0-4295 GCA_964645515.1 uncultured Dehalococcoidia bacterium
GACTGCAACCGAGATTTGACCGCTTCCAGAAATCCGCTGGCCTCCGCACCGTCGTTAATCCGGTGGTCGAAGGACAGGCAAATATTCATCATCGACCGGATGGCTATGGCGTCGTCACGCACCACCGCTCGCTTTTGGATGGTCTCGGTGGTGATGATGACGTCCTGGGGATAGTTGATAATCGGGCCCGATACGAACGATCCTAATGCCCCGGTGTTATTCAAGGTAAACGTACCGCCCTGAACATCGGCGATGGCCAGTTTGTTGGTCCTGGCCCTCTCGCTAATGTCTGCCACCGCTTTGGACAGACCGGCCACGCTCAATTGGTCGGCGTCGTGGATTACCGGGACGATCAGTCCATTGGGAGCGGCTACGGCTATACCCAGGTTGACCCGCTTCTTGAGGATGATCTTGTCCCCGCCCCAGGTCGCGTTCATTGTCGGAAACTTCCGGAGTGATTCCACTACGGCTCTGATAACAAATGGGAGATAGGTTAGAGTTACGCCCTCCTCCTGTAAGAACGCCTCCCTGACGCTGGCCCGCAACGCCACTAGGTTAGTGACATCAATCTCCACCGTGCTCCAGGCGTGAGGGATCTCGGTGACGCTGCGTACCATGGCATCGGCAATCATGCGCCGGACTGGCGTCAGCGGGAGGAACTCCTCTTCGCCGCTAGGTTGAGGTTGTGTAGCTGGATTCGGATCAATGGTGGCCGCCGTGTCTTGTTCCAGGAACTTGAGGACGTCGTCCCGAGTAATTCGGCCACCGGTGCCGGTACCGCTAATTTGGCTGACGTCTAAAGAGTGCTCATCAGCCAACCGGCGGACGGCGGGCGACAGCCTAACGATTCCCGTTGCAGGAGCGGCTGCTGTGATGCCATCAGCCACCGGCGTCGGCCGTTTGGGTGCCGAGGGATACGTCGATACTCGTGCGGCGCCCGCGGCGCCCATGGTAGGCTCCGCCGCTTCGATGGCGGCGCCGCCAGTGGGCCCTACAGGAGTTACATCCTTTAATAAGTAACCGGTGGTTCCGACCGTTGGCGGGGTTGCAGGGTCCTCGGCCCGTTGGGCTACCGGCATTGGGGAAGGCGCCGGACCGATGGGACTTTCTGACGTTTCCAGTTCTGCTATGGGCGCTCCCATAGGCAGAGTCTCGCCTTCCTCTGCCAGCACACGGAGCAAGGAACCCTCAACAGGGGAGGGAACTTCCATGGTCACCTTGTCGGTGATGATTTCTACCAGAGGTTCGTACCGTTTAACCGGTTCCCCAGGCTGTTTCAACCATTTGCTAATGGTCCCTTCGACCACTGATTCGCCTACGTGTGGGAGTTCAACCGTTACCGACAATATCGCACCATAATTCCTAGCCAGGATTGTTAATAGGCCGCCAGTTTTTTCAACCCGGCCGTAATTTTCTCGACACCAGGCATGTAGGCCTCTTCCAGGTTCAGGGCGAACGGCATGGTCGGCACATCGGGGCCGCACACCCGCACTATCGGCCCATCCAGATAGTCGAAAGCTTCCCCAGCGACCAACGCTGCCACTTCTGCGCCGACCCCGCCGGTGAGGTTGTCCTCATGCACGATGAGTAACTTCCCGGTCTTCTGAACCGATTTCAATATGGTTTCGGTGTCTAGCGGAGTCAACGTTCGCAGGTCGATGACCTCGGCGCCAGTCCCTTCCATGGCGGCCGTCTCGGCCGCCTCTAGACAGTAGTGGAGGGACAGACCGTAGCTGACGATGGTGACGTCGCTGCCCTGCCGCTTGACGTCGGCAACGCCCATGGGCAACGTATATTCTTCCTCTGGCACCTCCCCGCGTACTAGTCGATAAGTCTTCTTGTGCTCCAAGAACACCACCGGGTCGTCGTCGCGGATGGCGGACTTCAGGAGACCCTTGGCGTCGTACGGGGTGCTGGGGGTCACGACCTTCAGTCCTGGTGTGTGAAAAAAATGGGACTCGACATTCTGGGAGTGGAACAGACCGCCCCGGATTCCGCCGCCGTAAGGGATGCGGACGGTCATGGGCACTTTGACCGCGCCGTTGGTGCCGTACAGCGTCCGCGCTGCTTCACCAATTAACTGGTTTATCGCGGGCCAGACGAAGTCGGAAAACTGGATCTCCGGCATTGGACGCTGGCCGCGAAAGGCCGCGCCCAATGCGATGCCGACGATAGAAGCCTCGGCCAATGGGGTATCGATTACGCGTTCCTCACCAAAATCGTCGATCAACCCCTGGGTGGCCAGAAACACGCCGCCCCGCTGGCCGACGTCCTCCCCCATTACAAAGACACTGGAGTCACGTTCCATCTCTTCGCGGATGGCTTCGCGTACTGCTTCTATGACGCTCTTTACCGGCAAGATACTTCTCTCAAAATGTTTGCTAAGCGCGTGTTCTTACGAAGAATAGACAAACTGATGCAACGTCGAAACGTCCGGAGGGTTGGCGGCTTCCGCTCTGTCCGTGGCCTCGTCTACGGCTTGCAACGCGGCTGCGGCGATATCCTCTGCTTGTACCTGGGTCATCAGGCCTAGTTCCATCAGGTGATTGCCCAGTCCTACTATCGGGTCGCGTCCCCGCGCTTGTTCAACTTCACCTTCCGGACGATAGCGTCGGTCATCATCGTCTGTAGTATGGGACATGAACCGTTCTACCTTCATTTCCAACAACACTGGACCCTGGCTTCTGGCGTGGGCGATAGCCTCCCGAGTTGCTTCGTAGCAGGCGATGAAATCCATCCCGTCGATGGTAAATCCGGAAAACCCGTAGCCTGCAGCTCGACTTGCGATCTCCTCGATCCCCATTTGCTTGCTTTGCGGCACTGATATTGCGTACCTGTTGTTCTCGCAAATGAAGACCACGGGCAGTTTGTGGGTGCCGGCGAAATTCATCGCCTCGTGGGTCTCGCCCTGGCTGGAAGCGCCGTCGCCGAAATAGACCAGAACAACGGTATCGTCGCCTTTCATCCGGCACGCCATGGCGTAGCCCACTGACTGGGTCAGCCCGGCAGCGACCACATTTGATATTTGGATGATGTTGTTGCGAAGGTCGGCACCTTGGAGCGGGAACTGGCGCCCGTTGCTATAAGGATCGCCCTCTTTGCCCATAAACGAATCCATGACTTGTTCCGGTGTTAGTCCGGCGGCCATTTTCAGGGCCAGGTCTCGGTAGTAGGGAAACAGGAAACACTCGCCGTCTTTTTCTGCGGCCAATAGGCTGCCCAACTGGGCGCCTTCGTGGCCTTGACTGGAAGCGGATATGGGTACTTTGCCTTGACGATTCAACGCCCAGATGCGTTCATCGACGGTGCGGACGCATACTAATCGATTGTAGAAGTCCAGGAGGTCGCCGGCGGTAAGACCCTCCGGTAGAGGAACCTCAGCCTGCACCGGACCGCTGCCGCCGCTGTTGCGCTGGGCGAGCGTAGATTTTTTCCTTGGCATTTTCTCTCCCGTATCTGTGTTCGAAAAACCTGTCCGGGCCGCGTGCCGGGTTGCAGACGGTGGTCGTTCGGGAATTTCGATCGCAGGGAGTGTATCGAAAATTGTATGGGTACCGGTGGTCTGCCAGTTGCGGGGCACCGCTGGCTACAATAAGACCAGGCAATACGCCGCCGCGAGGCCAATTATATATGCCGGGCAGTCGCCCGGCAAACTGCATGGCTTCGGGTTTGGACACGTTCCGTCTCTGACCAGGCAGCGTCGAGTCAGAACGCGATCGAGACAGCCGAAATGGTCGCGCCTCCCGAAAGTTTTAAAATCGCCTTCTGACCTGTTCAGATATGACTCTTAGCAAAATTTAAAACTAGGCTGAATTCTCGAGAATATTGGTCGGAAAATCGGCCTTTTTCGCCATTGACAATAGCCTGAGTATGTTGGTAGTGTCTGCCTGTCGCCTGGAAACACAGGCATGACCCCTGGAAAAATCCGGTGCTGAGCCAAACTGCCTAGCTCACTCCGGCAGCGAAAGGGCCGAGCCGCAGCAGGCCCGACAGATAACATACAAAAGAGTTGCTAATCAAGCCGACCGGCTTGATTGTGCCATACCAACAGGTTAGTTCATCGGGTTTTTCTTTCTTGGTGTATCGCCTTGGGCCTCTTGTTGTCTTTTTCAAGAACAGGTCCGAGCTCCTCGGGAAGAGTTGCGCCAAAAATTAAAGTAGAGATATCGGAGGACCATTAAGGGCGGGGCCTGGTGCGCCGGTTGGTTGGCACCGTTAGGATATTGGTCTTGGGAGAGGGCGTGGGAGCTGCAACTGGAGAGTGTGCGGGGTCATGAGAATGTCGTCAGCCCTAG
>CAZYBD010000060.1:0-1505 GCA_964645515.1 uncultured Dehalococcoidia bacterium
GCCGTGAAGCCATATCAACTCCATCTCCTTCGCCGAGTAGCAGCAAAAAATGGTACCGTAGTCGGGTCCCGGCACCGGACGATTGTAACTTGATCGTTGGGTCAGCGGAATTCTCTCGAGAGACCACTGATGATTATCGCCAGGAATTGGACCATCAAAATATCAAGCCAGATTCACCAACTGGTGTACCGTACGTCCCGCGGCCGACTGGTCGGCCGGCTGGGTAGAGCACAGTTCCTGTTGCTGACCACCACCGGACGGAAGTCCGGCCGGCCTCATACGGTCCCGCTACTCTACCTAATGAACAACGGCGACTACGCCTTCGTAGGCTCTTACGGTGGCAACCCCAGAGATCCCGATTGGGTGCTCAACATCAAAAGAGACGCCCGCGTCTCAATTAACATCCGAGCCACCAGTCTGGCAGGTACCGCCAGGATCGCAACCGAACCCGAGCGACAGCGGCTGTGGCCCGAGTTCGTTGCGGTTTTCCCGAACTACGACCACTATCAATCGCGGACCGCGCGGCGGATCCCGATCATCTTGGTGGAAGCGCCGGCCTGATCACTTCAATATGTGTGTCGTATTGGCCGGCGCGTTTTTGACCCTCTGAATCCCTACTAACTCTATCTCCACCCAAAACGCCTGGTGAACTTACCCTTTACCGCTATAATCCCAGTGCCAAGAATTTTTCACAGGGGCCGTTAGCAATGGTGTTGAAGTTTGAGTAGATCTGTTCGGGCATGAGGGCCACTCCAGACAAGGCTATGAAGACCCCAAACGAGCCGGTAGCCATCGCCAGCTTCGACACCTCTGGACAACCCCTGGAAGCCTACGCCAAGATGGATGGTGATCATGAAAGACAACGTAATACTGGGCGATATCGACCTTGGCAAGTTCCCGGCCTCCAAGCCCTACCCCGAATCGGTCTCGATGCGCTGAAATTATAAAATGCGCATCCGGGGCGGGTTCGATCCAGAATTTTGCACCTGCATCCTGACATTCTCCTTCTTGAGAGAAGGGATACACGAACAACTTAGGGGGAGCCATGGCGCGCATCAAACACATCGCCCTGCACACCGAGGATCCGGCTGCGACCGCCGAGTGGTACAAGAAGGTCTTTAGTCTGGACGAATTGCGGCGCACCCCAGTCGCCTCTGGAGCCGACGGAGTCTGGCTGACCGACGGGTATATTTATTTCGCGGTCCTCAAAATAGGCTCCGACGAAGCCCCCAACCTGGGCGAAGGGCCATCCACTGTTAAAGGAGTTCACCACATCGGATTTTACGTGGACAACCTGGACGAAGCGTGCGCCAGTATCGAAGCTGCCGACGCCACGGAATGTGTCGGTAGCAGCAAGGCCAATCGCAAGTACAAGGGTCCTGACGGTCTGATGATCGACCTGCGGGCTCGTGGCTGGAAGCTGGGTTCGGATGGCCTCTAGCTCGCTTGCGAGCAAGGGGAAAGAGAGAGAGCCCAACTCCTCTGCTCCAGCGCTTGGAGTGGAG
>CAZYBD010000061.1:0-9659 GCA_964645515.1 uncultured Dehalococcoidia bacterium
GGAAGAACTAGCCCAGCTATTTGGGCCAGGTAAAGAGTTTTAGAAGACTTCAGGGCCTAGGCGTAGGCCTGACAATACCTTCAGACGTAGCTTCCAGCAGTGAAGCAAAGTCATAGCCACGGGCCCGAATTTCATCCGACCCGCCCTCTTGACGATCCAATACCGCCACCACCTTGACCACTGTGCATCCTGCTACCTCACTGGCCTCAATGGCGTGGAATAACGAGCCGCCTGTCGTGCATACGTCGTCGACAACTGCCACCCGGCTACCGGGCGACAAGTGGCCTTCAATATTTTGCCTGGTCCCGTGAGTCTTGCTCTCTTTTCTCACAATAAACGCTCGGACAGGCGCTCCGCTCAAATGACTGGTCAAAGCCACAGCAGCCACGATAGGGTCGGCGCCTAAGGTAGTCCCACCAACTGCTTCGGCTCTGGCTTCTTGCAGGAACGGCATCAACGCTGTAGAAATCAGGTGCGCGCCTTCGGGATCCAAGCTCAACAGCCGGCCATCAAAGTAGTACCTGCTTTTCTTACCAGAGCTTAAAGTGAAATCCCCGTACTTGATTGCTCCTCTGTCCAGCGCCAACTTTAGCAAGCGCTTTAAAGTCTCGCCCACCTAGTCCTCCGCTTCCACATCCGTCTCGTCACCGTAGAGACCTTGAGCATGGATGTACTCTTCTACTTTTCCCGGCACTAGCCCTCGGATCGGTAGACCTGCCTCGCTTCGCCGACGCAACTCGGTTCCGCTGATGTCGACGGCAATTGACTCTACCAGCTCCAACCGCTGTTCGACCCCAGGATGCCTCGCGTAGAACTGGGGCCAACTAATTCCACTGTTCCCAGGTCGCATCATCACCACCAACCGGCATAGCTCCATAATACGCTCGGGATCCTTCCATTCGCCCAGTCTAGTCAGAGCATCCAGTCCCAGAATAAAGAAAAGACCGCCTGGAGGGGTGATAGTCGCCCCCAACTTTTGTGACAGTTCCTCAAGAGTATCGACAGTGTATGTGGGGCCAGGTCGGACCACTTCTGCTTCGCAGACTTGGAATTTGGGGTTGTCCACCACGGCCAGTTTGACCATATCGAGGCGGTTTTGGGGGGTTGTCCTAGGTCTTCGCTGTTTCAGCCTCGGGTTTCCAGCCGGGATGAAGATTACTTTATCCAGCGCAGCCTTAGACAGCGCCCGTTCAGCGATGGCTAAGTGTCCCGAGTGGACCGGATCAAAGGTCCCGCCCAAGACACCGCTGCGCTGGGCTACCGTCACGTCAGAACCACTCGACTTCGACTTTTCCCAACCGGATGGTATCCCCGGCCTCAATACCGGCGTCGACTAACTGTTGCGCCACGCCCGACTTCCGCATTTCCCGCCAAAGTTGCAGCAATACCCGTTGATCCCTAGTGTCGGCTAGAGCGCTGAGCCGTTCCAATGGCTCGGACTCTACAATATAGACGTCGTTCTCGACCCGAACAGTCTCCAGGGGACGTTCGCGCTTGGAGCTGATCACCTGCACCTGCTCCGTCTGCGGTTCCACGTCGTCGCTGGGTAGCTCGGCCAACTTCGCCACAATTCGCTCCAGAAGGGCGTCTACGCCTTCACCGGTCGCCGCTGAAATAAACAACACCTCGGCCGGAGCTAGTCCATTAGCAAGCGTCATAGAAGCGCCAATAGCGTCTTGCAATCTACCTTTGAGTTCTTCCCGTTGCTCCCGGACCTCGGTCACGTCTAGCTTGTTGACCACGACTAGTTGCTGTTTCTCCGCCAGATCGGGTTTGAACTGGTGAAGCTCTCCGTTCACCATTCGGTAATCCGCCACCGGGTCTTCCGATAGTCCGTCCAGAAGGTGAACATAGAGCCTGGCCCGCTCGGCATGGCGCAGGAACTGGTCGCCTAAGCCGATTCCTTCATGCGCCCCTTCCAGCAGGCCAGGAACCTCCATCATCACGAAATCGGATTGCCCCACCCTCACAACACCTAATACAGGCTCCACTGTAGTGAAGGGATAGTCGGCTACCTTGGCCTTAGCCGCAGAGCACATTGAAATCAGCGTTGATTTGCCAGCATTGGGACGAGCTAGGAGTCCCACATCAGCCAGTAATTTGAGCTCCATGAAAAGTACCGCCCGGTCTCCCCTCTCACCCCTCTCAGAGAGGATAGGCTCCTGGTTGGTTGCCGTGGCGAACCGTCTGTTACCCCAACCGCCCCTACCGCCCCTGGCGACCAAATAAGGTGTAGTAGATCGTACGTCAGCCAATACTTCCTTGGTCCCGTCATCGTTCAAGCGCGAGACAACGGTTCCGATGGGCACCGGTACGATCGTATCGGGGCCGTTGGCCCCGCGTTTGTTTTTACCCTTACCATGATCGCCGTTCTGACAATAAATTGTGCTGTTGAACTTTATATGTAAAAGGGTATTGTAGGAGGGATCGCCAACAAGGTATGCATTCCCACCATCTCCTCCGTCCCCACCGTTGGGACCTCCCCGAGGCCGGTACTTTTCCCGGAGGAAACTACTGCACCCGTTACCACCGTTACCAGCTTTTATATTTAACCTTACGGTATCGATCATGATTAATTTAATACAATAAGAGTAATAATAAGGCCGTTTACAGAGTGGATAGGTGGTCTGGAGGCGAGCATAAAATATTTTAACACGGACAGCAGAGAGCTAATTGTGCATAACATTTATACGACAGTCGAGTTCACCAGTCTGTATGTGGGTATTTGCATCAGCCGGAAAGACCGCTGTGGTTCCTTGCGCAGATAACACGTCCTGGCAGCAAATTGTCCACGAATGAACTATTGGTTGTCCACGTATGTAGCCTGGTTGGGTGATGACCGCGATCTGATATGATGCCGGGAGCAGTCGCGCACGGAAAGGATGTCTCCAGTTACTGGTTATCCTAACTTGGTGAGCAGGCTTTTCGCTGATGCGGCTAAGGTGCTGGTGGCGAAATTGGCGATTTCGGGCTTACTGGGCGTCGCATGTGGCGGGTCCGAAGACGGCCTGGGCGTCACAGCAGACTAGGAGGCGCTTACCGAAGTGATGGGGCCAGTGGGTGTTCCGACGGTGAACCGTATTGCCTACATAAACTCCGACGGTGCGTTATTCACCATCGACCCCGACGGGAGTAACGGAGTCCAGCTCACCGGCGCCGTACAGGCGGGAGAACGGCCGTCCGACGGGCCGTTAGCGCAACAGTTAAACCAGAACGAACTATATGCCTGGCCTACCTGGTCACCCGACGGGAGCAAGTTGGCCGTGTCCCGTGTGTTGTTGCGAGAGGAGGGTGCGGACATGGCGTTGCAGGTGGTGGATGTGCACACCGCCATGTTCACAACCGTGTATCGCAACCAGGGCACTTCCTTGGTCGCCGCCGGCGTGCCTCATTACATCTACTGGGCCCCCGACAACCGCACGCTTTCTTTCCTGGCGGTTGCTGGCGGCTCTGTCACTTTGTTCCTGTGGGACGCGGTTGTCGGCGGCGAGCCGATCGCCGTGGAATCCAACACACCCCTCTACTATCACTGGGCTTCTGACAGTGGGGCCATGGTGATGCACTCTGGCTCTGAGCTAAAGCTCCGCTACTCCCCTCCTAGCGGATCACAAATACCGATGGTTGCTGATGCCAGAAGATTTCGAGTTCCGGCTTTTTCCCCTGATGCCTCCCGCGTGGCCTACGTCAGGGATATAGCCAGCGGCGGCGGGCTTTTTGTTGCGCCGATTAACGACTTGGACGCCGCACAGCAAATAATGGAGGTGGGCGCCATGGCCGCTTTCCTCTGGGCGCCAGACGGTTCAACGATAGCTGTGGCAGATCAAGGGAGGCCGGGCACGACACTATTCGACCGCTTACACTTGGTGCCTGCTGCGGGCGGCGAGCCACGAGAATTGGCAAACGAGCGATTCATGTCGTTCTTCTGGTCCCCCTCCGGAGAGAAGATAGCTTGGACCGCGGTTGACGCCCAGCACGGCCAAATAGAGTGGGCCGTAACCTCCATCTCTAGTGGCGAACAACGGAGGTTCTTACGGTTCAGGCCGACGAGGGAAGTTCTGACTATGCTGAGCTTCTTCGATCAATATGCCTACTCCTACTCCCCGTGGTCCCCCGATGGCACCGCGCTGGTGGTCGCCGGCACACGGGAGGATTTGACAGACCATCGTAACGGGAGCGGCCCTGCCGCTCCGGGAATTTATGTCCTTGACGCAGAGGGTGGCGGAGAGCCCAGGCAGATCGCGGCGGGGTCTCTAACCTTTTGGTCCTGGAATTGAAGTTTGAATGGCATTGAAACACCCTGCTCCAATTTACAGGCCTGGGTTCGAGGCCGGCAAATTGCTTTCTTTGATGGCCGGCCTTGTTCTAATGGGTTTAATCGCCGCCTGTGGCTCTAGCGATGAGACCTCCTTGCAACACGGGCCTGGAGAAGAGTTTGATCCTCGACCGGTCATGCGACAGACGGTCGAACAACTGCTTTCCCTCGAATCAGCCGCATTTACATTGGAGCATTTGACGGGAACGACAACGTTGCTTCCCGGGCTGGAAATGACCAAAGCCTCAGGCGTGGTAGAGGTTCCCGACGCATTCGCGGTCACGGTGGAAGCAGAGTTAGCCTCGCTGCGTTCGTTTATTGAGATTGGAGTCGTTACTATAGACGATACGGCCTACATGACAGATATCCTGACTGGCGGGTGGCGGATGGTACCGCCCAGCAGCCTGCCCTTTACCGTGGCCAATTTGGGCGACACGTTGGCCGGGGTAATTGAGGCGGTTCATGCACCGGAACTGGTAGCGAAGGACAGACTACGGGGGATGGAGACCTACCTCGTCCGCGGAGACATCAAGTCCCAGGACCTCGCCAGATTGGTTCCGGGAGCGGGAACTGGGTTCGATGTTGTTCTTGAACTTTGGCTGGACCGGTCCAACGGGCTTTTGCTCCAGGCGCTAATCACCGGGAAAGTTGTCCCCGCCGACATTTCAAACGCCGTACGGCGTTTGACCTTGGACGAAGTCAATGTCCCGGTGAACATCACAGAACCCAGCTGATGGCCGTGGTCCCACCGGCATTTCCGTCGCAAATCTCCACGACCACCGTCTTGTGTATCATCGGCCTCGGGGTGTTTGTGACGGCTCTGGACCAGACGGTGGTGATAACGGCTCTCCCCAGCATTATGCTGGACCTTAAGGTGCCTATTACCCAGTTGGACCGGGTTTCCTGGGTTGTCACCAGCTATTTGTTGGGGTACACCGTGGCCATGCCCCTCATCGGCCGATTGGGTGGCGTTTATGGTTACCCGCGGGTATATCAAGCGGCGTTGGTCTTGTTTTGTATTGGGACAGGCTTGGTGGCGGTCTCCCACAGTCTGGAATGGATGATAGCTTCCCGGGTTCTACAGGCCATTGGAGGCGGTGCGACTGTCCCTCTAGCCATGGCCATGGCAGTAACGCTGGTTCCGGCAGGCCGCCGGGCTTTGGCATTGGGAGTGGTGGGAGCCTCTGCGGAAGCCGGGTCGATGTTGGGTCCGAGCTACGGCGCCGCCATTGTCGAATTGCTAAGCTGGCGTTGGATATTCTGGCTCAACATACCGCAGAGCGCCCTTATCTTCGCCATGCTGCTGTGGCTGCCTAACAGACGTAACCCTGTGGCAAGGGTCGATTACAGGGGAGGGGTGTTGTTGGTTTCAGCACTGACTGTTTTGTCGCTGGCGTTGTCTAACGGCGACCTGTTCACTATAGGCTCTCCTTTGCCGTTTGTCATGGCGGCGGTTGGAATTGTCCTAGTCGCGGCATTGGTTATTTTGGAGCGGCGAACTTTGCAGCCGCTGTTATCCTCGGTGTTTCTTCGGTCCTGGGCTTTTCTCAGCGCCAATATGATTCAGGCGCTAGTGGGAGTGGCCTTGATAATCGTGATGGTCACCGTGCCTTTGTTGGCCGACACGGTGATGGGAAAATCGTCTTCCACCGGTGCACTCTGGCTGCTACGTATGACTGGCGCCATCCCACTGGGAGCTATTTTGGGAGCGTTGTTGGTGGGCCGCCTGGGAGTCCCACCGGTAACCGTTGCCGGTCTGATGTTGGTGGCCGGCGGATCGTTTTTAGCCAGCACGTGGGACCTTGGCATCTCTGACCCTGAACTGAGCATTCACCTGGTCATCGTAGGCCTGGGGTTCGGGCTGGTCATCGCGCCAATTTTGATACAGGCCCTGTCTGCCGTCTCTGAAGATTATCGTGGCACGGCGGCTTCACTGGTGGTAGTATCGCGAATGGTGGGGATGACTCTTGGATTGGCCGCACTGTCCGCCTGGGGCATGGAGCATTTTCAGGTCCTGACGGCGGGACTGGAGTTCCCGCTGGCGGAAGCAGGAGAATCCGCCGAGTCCTTGGACGTGCGGGTGGAGGAATACTCGTCCAGCGTGAATGAGGCCGGCCTCTCGCTTTTCCAGAATTTTTTCCGGGTCGCCGCTATCACCGCGTTAGTCGCTCTTCCGTCGACTCTGGTCATGCGTCGACGAGTCGACGGAATGCACGGAACCGGGATGACAACCCTCATGTAACGGTCGCTAAAGTGGAAAACCCTTATCGAGACGCTGAACTTGGTCTGCAGTCAGCTGCCAACCGGTGGCGCCGCAGTTCTCCTCGGTCCGCTCCACACTATTGGTCTTTGGTATCACCACTACCGGCTGCCGAGTCAAGCACCAGTTCAGTGCTACCTGCGCTGGGGTCTTGCGCGCTTCCTGGGAAATTTCTTGGAGCACATTGTTCTGTTTGTCCGGCAAAAACTGTGGTTTAGTCGCCAAAGATCCGTCGGCTAGCGGCGTGTAGGCGATTACGGTCACCTTGTTCTCCTCACAATAAGGGATTAGGTTGCCTTCGATGCGGCGGCTTTTCAGGTTGTAGAGCACCTGATTGGATACCACCGGATACTTAGACATTGCGCGTTGAGCTTCTTGGAGTTGGTTCACCGAGAAATTGCTGACTCCGATGTATTTGACAATCCCGCGGTCCACCAATTCTTCCATGGCCTTCATGGTCTCGCCAATGGGGATTGAACTGTTGGGGTAGTGGATTTGGTAGAGGTCGATTACCTCCTCGCTCATCAGGCGCAGGCTGTTTTCCGCCGCTTGCAAAACATCGTCGTGGCGCAAGTGGTGGCCTGAGACCTTGGAGGCGATAAAGAGCCCATCGCGCCTCCCCCGTATGGCTTCTCCAACCTGGTCTTCGGTGCGGTACATCTCCGCTGTGTCGATAAAGGTGGCCCCCAGTTCGATGCCCCGTTGTAGGGGTTTGGGGCCTCCCTGATATTTCCAGGTGCCAAGGCCGATCTCGGGTATCATGACGCCGGTGCTGCCCAACTCTTTGTAGTCCAACCCTTCACCGCCGGATTTGAGTTCGCCAGTATCGCCTGGCCGCCAACTATGTTATATCAAGTTGGACAATAATTGCGGGTTATTTTCCCGCTGAAATCCACATAGAGGTGATGCCATGGAATTCAAGGATGTTCAGCCGTTCATGCAGGCCAATCACCGGGGCGTAATTACGACTTTTCAACGAGACGGAGCGGCGCATAATAGCATTGTGGTGTGTGGGGCCTATAAGAGCAAGGCTGTTTTCGTCATTGTGTACGGGACGTCGGCCAAGGCCCGTAACCTGCGCCGCGACAACCGCTGCACCGTTATGGCGGTGACCGATGATTGGCGGAGCTTCGCAGTGGTGGAAGGCGAGGCCGAGCTAAAGGACTACCGGAACACAGACTCCGAAAAGATGCGTATCGAACTGAGGGAGGTCTTCCGTGCTTGCGGCGACAAAGACCACCCCGACTGGGAAGAATATGACCAGGCAATGGTCAAGCAGGATGCTGTAATTGTCTTGGTTGAGCCCAAGCGAGTCTACGGGATGATTCGCTAGACTGGCGCATCAGGGAGGCTTATGTGCCTGACCTCCTAGGGTGTATTGCCGCCGGGCAAACACCGGGAAGGAAAGAACGTCTGATTCGAGATCCAATTGTTCTTCACCTGGAATGTCTCTGCGTGAGGCACAGCCCTATTTCGGAGCCGGGTACTCAGACCGGAAAGGTAGAGGTATCAGTGCAGCCAAACTAGGTGTCTTTATTCCCCGAAGATTCTACACAAGTATCAGAGTCGCGTCGGCTAGACATACCAATTCGCCCCGCTGGTTGGTGCCCTTCACCCGACAGTCGACTGCGCTGCCAGGGTTCTTCCCAGTGATTTCGCCTTGAAACGTCACTGTGTCTCCGCTGCGGAACGGGGTTATCGCACGCATTAGAAGTTTGCCGCCGTTGTAGAGGGCTGACGCCGGAAAGGAGAGCTGCAACGCTTGGTCAATGTAAGAAAGGGTGGCAGGGCCCGAATTTACGGTGCCGCCAAATATGTTTTGCTGGGCGAATTCCTCGTCAGTGTGGATGTTACTGCTGCTGACCCGTCCGCCTAAACGAAAGTCGTTTTTGCGGTTGATAATATCTTGGGTTTCGGTCACCGACAAAGAAGGCAGCACTAGGCCTTCATAGATGTCGTCCAGGTCCAGGAGTTGGATCTCTGGGGCGGTGTTCACTCCTGTCTGGGGGTTGCTGGGTGCCACCGGTAACTGTTGCTGTCCCTTCGCGTATTCGAAGATGCAGGTATAGTCGTACTCGGCAACTGGTTCTTCCACTTGGTTTGAGGCTTCTACTCGGAAGGTGACGAACTTGCTGCCCCGGCGCTCGTATTTCTCTAGTACCCGCCGTTCCGCCGTAATGGTATCGCCGGCCCCGACTGGCTTGCGCCAGCGAATCTCGCATTTGGCAAAAGGCGTCTGGCGCCGGTTCGTATTGGACTGCTCCAAGGCGACGAAACTGTTGGCCTCGGCAATCTCGTCCCGGAGCAGCGGTGCGTAGCTGAGGAGCATACTCGGCATCGCCATCGCGCCGGGACTGGATTCCTGGTACTTCCGGGAGGAGTTCTGGGAGAGCCGGGCGTATTCGGCGATGTTCTGGCCTGTGATTTCGACCACCGTAGCCGGGCCGGCGTGGCCCGGTATGACCGCGTTGAAGTCCCACAACCGTTCTTGTTGTTCCACCATCTTGTGTCTCAGTAAGAGTCTTGTGGACGTATTTTACCCCAGCGCAGCCTTTAATTGGAGGCACGCGACTCGGCGGTGTATGTTTGTCGCCTATGGCAGGCTATTGAGCGCAAATCGGCAATGCCCTGCAGACGCAGGCTAGCTGTATCTGCAGGGAGGGAATTCGACATGCTCATGTGACTGGCCAATCTGGTGCTGAGAGAGATGATCGAGTCGCTCAACCGCAGTTGGAGGTCCAGCGCCGGAGCAGAGGTACGGGTACTCGGAGAGACGCTGAACGCGGCGTTGGAGGGGGAAAAGGGCGGTGGTTAGTCCGCCTCCTGTGGTTGCCAGCGCAGGTTGGGCTGGCGGGCGGCGCGAGCCGCGTCCAACCGCAGCACCGGGGTCGTGTGGGGTGCGTTCTTGACTAGGTCAGGGTCGTTTGTTATTTCGGCGTCGATTGCCTTTAATGCCCCCACAAAGCTATCAATTGTTTCCTTGGTCTCCGACTCGGTGGGCTCGATCATTAGTGCTTCGTGGACGATCAGCGGGAAATACATGGTGGGTGCGTGGAATCCGTAGTCTAGTAGCCTTTTGGCCACTTC
>CAZYBD010000062.1:0-10252 GCA_964645515.1 uncultured Dehalococcoidia bacterium
GTCCCTAGCATGCAGGACCTAGTGCGCCGCGCTGACTATGTCTTGGCCATTACGGTCTCCGATGCTGTGCCGGAGCTCTGCCGGCAAGTGGCCGCGGCGGTCCGGTCCACCGGGTCCGATTTGTTGTACGCCGAGTGCAACGCGATCAGTCCCAAACTGTCTTGCGAGATGGAACAATTGATTCAGGGTTCGGGCGCTCACTACGTTGACGCCTCGATTATCGGTGGCCCGCCTCAAAACGGGTTCAGTCACCGGTTCTACGTCTCGGGTCCCCACAGTAGGGACTTCGAACAACTACGAGAATTCGGCCTGGACGTTCGAAACTTGGGCGGGGACACCGGGCGTGCGTCAGGAATCAAGATGTGCTACGCGGCCATGACCAAAGGCACCATGGCTCTGTATGCGGAACTGTTGTTGGCGGCGGAATGTTTGGGGCTCTCGCCTGAGCTTATGGAAGAGTTCTGCAGTAGTCAGCCTGGCGTGGCGCAGCGAATGGAGGACGGGCTGCCCAAGATACCGGCCAAATCACGCCGGTGGGTGAGCGAAATGGAGGAGATCAGGGACACTTTCGGTCACCTAGGTCTGACCCCTAATATCTTTCAAGGTGTTGCCGACATGTACCGCCTGGTCGGGAATTCTCATTTGGGGGAGGAGACTCCCGAGACCCAGGACGGTGAGCGGTCATTGGCGGACACCGTCAGGCTGTTGTACGAGTATCAGCGGCAACACCAGGATTTCCGATCCCACGTGCTATACCCTGGGGAATGACCCGGCCTTTCTGTCTATCCGTGGCCGGCCACGCCGGTTAGGGTTCGGTCTGCTCTGTCTCGCTGCCGTTGACCGTGATAGTGATGTGGGCCATGGAAGTTTCTCCTGGAGCACCGTGCCAGTGATTCTCTCGGGCTGGGATCAGCACAACGTCGCCTTCGGTTACAGTCAGGGACTCGTTGTCAGTGGCCACAGTACCGGTGCCCTCAGTAACCACTAATATCTGATCGCCTGAATGCTTATGAAACTTGTTGCGTGATCCAGCGTCGAACGCCACGATGGCGAAGTTGAAATTATTGCTGTCGTCGGGGTCGAATATTGCTTGACGCCAAACCTGTGTACCAGTCATCAGTCCGCCGGTCATCTCCGCCTTAGTCCGCGGGACGCTGGCCATAGTGACTTTTTTCATCGGTCTCCTCCTAAATAATGCCACACTCGGTGGTTGCGGTGAGATTACCGCACACAATCATACAAGTGACAATAACCTGAGTCTACAGGAGTGCTACGCTGCTGGGAATCTTGCTTTCGCCGGAATGTTGGATGTGAACCGTGGTCAGGAGATGGCAGCCGGACACTAGAGGTTACTGCGGGCAGCGGGTTTGCACCAACACTACCGGAGTGGCTACTGGGAAGAGATTTCCTAAGTTAGCCCGACTGGCGCATCGATTCCAGCGACTCGGCGATGGACCGGGCCAAGGTCCTTGGGCGGTCTGCATAATCGGGAGTGGGATACCATTCGTAGTCGAAGCTGCGCAACTCCGAGCCCTCTATGCTGCATTTCAGGTTAGACACCACCACTTTGAATCCGAGCTTTTGGGTCGATCTTTCCGCCAGCATCTCCAGTACCAGGTCGGGGCAATCGAACACGACCAGGAAGCCTCCCTGTTTTTGGCCGTCGGTGACCCGGCCGCGAAACACCTGACCGAAGCGGTCGAACTCTACGATAGTATAGTTTTCCTCGTCGACGCCGTGATCAGGCCAACCAATACCGATGGTACCGCCTACTTTCCAGTGGTGCATTCTCGGAGTCTTATGTGCTGCCAATTGCTGGTCGGGCCGACTGAACGGGCATTCCGGCCTTATAGACAGCTTTTACCCTTCGCAGTGCCGTTATGTCTTTGACCGGGTCGCCGTCCACTAATAAGAGGTCCGCCGACTTTCCGGGCTCGATGGACCCGGTGCAGTTTTGCATTCCGAGCGCCGTCGCCGGGTTCAGCGTCCCGGCCAAGATGGTCTCCATCGGAGAAAGTCCCGCGTCGGCCATGGACAAGAGCTCTGCTTGGAAGTCGCCGAACGGGTAGTGCCCCCAACCGCAGTCGGAGCCGCCCACCAATTTCACACCGGCTTGGATCAGTCGTGTGAACTGTTCCATGTTGGCCTCACCGGATTCTATAGAACGGTCTAGACGTTCCTGCTGCTCGGCGTCTAAGCCGCGGTCTTTCTTGATTTGTCTCAGAGCGGTTTGGGAAGCGCGGCTGATGTGCATGGTAGGGTTTAACCACGTTTCTGATTTTGCGAGACGGTCGGCGGTGGCTTCATCGAACCGGTAAGTGCCGTCAGCGTCGTAAAAGAAACAGTGCAGGATCGTATCCACTCCGGCGTCAAGGGCCTGGTTGACTGCTGCGGTGCACCGGCAGTGGGCCAGCACCGGTTTGTCGTGACTGTGAGCTGCTTCGACGATGCTCTGTAGTTCTTCTGCCGAGTAGGCCGGCCGGTAAGGGTTGCTGCTCACGGTACTGCCTCCAGAGGCAGCAATTTTGATGAAATCGGCGGCTTGCTCGATTAGAGAATGCACCCGTAGGCGGACCTCGTAGGTACCGTTGGCTTCTCCCCCCATGTACCAGAGGTGGCCGCGCGTCACCGTCAGAGGAGGCCCGGATACCAAGATTCGTGGACCTACTACCAGACCGTGGGCCAGACCCTCCTTCAACGAAAAACTGGTCCGGTTCCAGGAGCCGCAGTCGCAGAGTGAGGTCACGCCGGTGGCCAGCGCGGCGCCGACGTTACGGGCGGACCGCAGTAAACGTAAATCGTCGCTATCTCCGTCTATCTCCTCGCCGGTACGCCCGTCTCCGGGCATGTTGGTGTGGGTATGGCAGTCAAATAGCCCAGGCAAGAGGGTGGCACCCGGGAGGTCATGAATCTCAACAGATGCATCTCTTTGAAGGGATTCAGTGTCACCTCTCCTCCCGACCCAGGAGATGATGCCGTTTTGGACGGCAACCGCTGTACCCTTCCGAGGGGCGACAGCAACGCCGTCGATCAAATTCTCAGGAAGCAAGACCTTTAGGTGCTCGGTGGAAGGGGCCAAAATACCTCTCGAAGGATTACGATGCAGATTATAGCTTACCGTCGTTCCCGAAGCATGAGAACGGCTAGGGGGATAGCGGATGCGGCAATGAGCAGCAGCGCCGGCATTGCCGCCCGAGCGAAGAAAGCTTCGGATGCCGCCGACCATACGGAGGTTGCCAGGGTGTTGAAACCGGTGGGACTCAAAATAAGGGTGGCCGGGAGTTCCTTCATGGTAAGGAGGAATACCAGGGACGCTGCGGCGAATATTCCTGGCCGTGCAATAGGCAAGGTGACCGAAGTGAAAGCCAGTATCGGCGACCTGCCCAAGCCCCGAGCCGCCTCCTCTATTCGAGGGTTGATTTGGAGGAATGAGGTCCGTACCGCTCCTAAGGCTGGGGAAAGGAACAGTACCATGTAAGCCAATATCAAAAGGCCGGTAGTCTGATAAACGGGAGGAGCGTAGTTAGCCCCGAAGAATACCAGGGCCAAAGCGATGGCGATACCGGGCAGCGCAAATCCGACATAGCTGAGCCGTTCCAGGAGCCCGGCCAGTAGACCAGGGTACCGGACTATCAGCGCCGCTACTGGCAACGCTGCCCCGACCACCGTCAACGCCGCCAATGCCGAAATGTAGACTGAATTTCTGACCGCTTCCCAGACCAGGTTCAGAGGCTCCCCGGCCGACAGCCCCCGGGCAACCCAATAGCCTAAAATGGACATGGGTAGCGCTAGCGCGATGGCTACCACCGCTCCGCAAAAGAGAAGCGCGGGCCAGCGCCACCGGCCCAGCGGTATCAAGGCAGGTGGGCGAGACGGCGCTGATGAACTGGCAAAGTAACGTCCTCGACCCCGGCTAACCAACTCCAGTCCTACCCATCCCATCGCCAATACCACCAGCACTAAAGACATGCCAGCGCCCAAAGTGCGGTCCAATGCCGACTCGTACTGGATGAAAATCGCCCAGGTGAAAGTCTCAAATTGCAACAAGGAGACAGCACCAAAGTCACTAAGGGTGTACAGGCCGACCAGGAGACCCCCTGCAGTGATGGCTGGTCTAAGCAGCGGGCAGACCACCCGGAAGAAAGTGGCCCATAGTCCAAACCCCAAACTGCGGGCCGACTCCTCTAGGGCCGGATCCAAACGCATGAGCGAGGCCCGTACGGTAATGAGAACGTAAGGGTAGCCGAGGAACGTAAGGGTGAGCATGGCTCCGGCGAAACCGTGGATGTCAGGGAGTCGGTCAATACTGAATGGGCCATCCAGCACCTGCTGAAGCATTCCACGGGGCCCCAAGGCCACCACCACGATAAACCCGGCCACGTAGCTGGGCACCACTAGTGGTAATGCGGCCAAGACGGCCCAGATCCGTCTAAATGGCAGGTCTGTGCGGACCGTTAGCCAGGCCATCGGCAACGCCAACACGATTGAGCCGGCGGTTACGGTGACTACCAGCAACACAGTGCGTCCGAGGATTTCGGCCACACGGCCCCGGAACATCAGATCCCATATGTCGGCGCCGCCGTCGAGAGTCCGAACCACGAGGTAGACCGGCGGCAGTAACAGGGCGGCCCCCACCACTAGGACTGGGGCCAGGATTGCAACCGGAGGAAGGGTTCTGCCACCTACGAGAGACCGGAGCGCGCCGGCTGCTGCTGCGGCTATGTTGCCTGCCGCTAGGTTCAAGGTATGAGTCCGGCCTGCCTTATCAGTTCCCGAGACCTGGCCAGGTCGGGCAAGTCCAGTGAGGGAAGGTTAGGGTTGTTGATTTGGCCCAGTGGGACAACTTCACCAATGGCCGGGACCCCAGCAGGCAGCGGGTATTTACGAGCCTTGCCCGGGAAGTACTCTTGAGACTTTTGGGACAGGCGGTAGCGGATAAATTCATGGACTGCCCTGAGGTGGTGGGTGATGCTACCGGACGATTCACTTTCTTCGGCCGCGAACAGGTGCAAATAGTAGAGGTTAACGAATCCGACATCTACTTCCCAAGCAGCTGCCGCTGTCATGGGCGGAGTGATTTTGGGATAGACAGTGGGATCATCTACTTGAATATCCATTAACCACGGTGGTGTCTGGCCTTCACCCCTGATGGGCTGCATCGCAGTGACCATTGCCTGGAGAGATTCGTTTGTCAGAATCCAGCCTATGAGACCCTTCCACTCGGCATAGGCGGACCCTGAAAGGTTGACAGGCAGCTCTTCCAAGGCCAGGCGTTCCGAGTTGTATAACACAGTCCGAGTCCTTCCTGAAAGGCCAATCCACCTGCCGTTGGGGTATTTTTGCATGAGCCGCAAACGGAGGGGTGCGTAACATGCTTTGAACCGCCGACAGACCGCCTTGGTCCTGGGCGAAAACAACATTGCCCGGCCCGGCGTGTCCGGGTCTTCTCCGGGTAAAGTTGCCGCCAAGTGTGGAGTTTTGGAATATGTGACCATAGCATCCACGCCAGTATCCTTTTGGAACTGGTCGATTGAAGATCCGACCAGGGACTCAGAATGTCCGAGATAGATGGTCATAAAGTCGTTGCCCCACCGGAGGTGGCAATCAGAAGTCCGAACAAAATAGCCGCGACTAGACCAGACGATCCTACCGAACGCAACCATTGAGTCACGATGCTATCGGCACTACGAATTCAAAAATCTGAAGGACTAACTCTGACAATCGCGAGATGATCGTTCACAATAGTGTATAGACATATCGTGATGTCGAATATACCCGCCCGATATGGGATGTCAAGTTATCTGACCACGAAAATAACACAGCTGCTGGTTTCAGAAATCGGCTGACCTTATGTAAGTAAACTCCATCAGCATCCGTTCCGATAATGGAGACCAGTTGTTGAATGGCTGTTGCTTTCAACGAGCACAAACCAATGAATCGTGCGTTATCCTGGGGAATAACAATGTATTGACAATAATTTCATCAACGCATACACTACCGGTCAATCGCATGGATTACTTGTTCGGCTATCCATTGGCGATAATGGCAGATAGTACACCGAGTGACTCTGGTCTAACGAGGTTCTTCGGTAACGCGATGCTAGTTCAGTGACATCTACTATGGTATATACCGGACCGGTAGATCAAGTAGAGAGGCCCCCTGAGGAACCTGCTCAGGGAATTGGGCTGTCCTGCGTTGGCCTGATTAAGAAGTTCGACGAGATAGAGGCGGTTTCAGGTCTCGATCTGAACATAGAAAAGGGAAAGGTTCTTGCGCTTGTAGGTCCCAGTGGTTGCGGCAAGACTACCGCTCTTCGTCTGATTGCCGGTTTCGAACATCCTGATTCTGGGACTATTACAATCTGCAAACGCACAGTCAGCGATAACGACTCCTCTCTCTCCCCTGAAAAGCGACGCGTAGGAATGGTGTTCCAAGAAGGCGCCCTCTTCCCTCATCTCACCGTAGAACGCAATATCGAATACGGGCTTCCCAAAAACAGCATCCGGCAAGACCGAGTGGAGGAGGTGCTTGAGTTGGTGGGCCTAAAGGCCTACCGAAACCGTTTTCCACACGAGCTGTCTGGCGGTCAACAACAAAGAGTGGCTTTGGGCCGGGCGTTGGCGCCACGGCCGGATGTGTTGTTGTTGGACGAACCGTTTTCCAACCTAGATCCCAAGTTGCGAGAACAAGTCCGCCGGGACGTCATGTGCATTCTTCGTACTAGCGGCACCACTGCAGTCTTTGTTACCCACGACCAAGAGGAGGCCCTCTTTGCCGGTGACGTGGTTGCGGTGATGAACGACGGCCGCGTCGAGCAGACCGGTTCACCGCAAGAGATTTTCCATTCCCCAGCCACCAAGTTTGTAGCCCAGTTCATAGGAATGGTCGATTTTCTTCCAGCCCAAAACGACGATGGTCATATGGTGACAGAAATAGGCGAAATAACCCTGCACCAGGAGTGGCCGGAACTGAAGAACGAATCTGCCGTACACCGAGTGGAAGTCATGGTACGGCCTGACTGTCTAGAGTGCTGGCCCGCGGATGATGGCAACGGCGTGGTGCTGGAGCGGGAGTTCCGAGGCGCGTTCTACCTGTATAGGGTTGAGTTGTCCTCGGGCGCCACGGTACGATGCCTCCTATCTCATACTGCGCAGTACACTGTGGGCTCCAAAGTGAAGGTTGGTCTACGCATGGACCACCACGGACAACCCTTCATTGATGACCATCTGTATTCGCTCCCCGGTCACAGATAGGAGTAACCTCACTGAATACGGAGTAGAGGATCGTTAGTTCAGGTTTGCTCGCCACGTCCTACGGCGAATTACTTACAAACGATCGGATCCACACCTAAAGACCGTCAAGTTAGCGGTCTTTTTTAATTCGGTGCCCCCGTCCGTCCCGGATAAAAAAACCGTTTCCATTTCCACATAACTCCAAAAGCTTGCCCGACAAGCAATTCCCATAACTGACGAAAAGGTTACGCCATGGGAGCACTAAACAGAAATCGCAATAGGAAGCGGCTCATGGATCGTGGCCAGTTCGATCTTCTCTATGTGATGGGCCTCGATAGGTCTACAGCCGGACTGATGGAAAGTCTCTCTGGACCGTCTGTTGGTACAACCGGGTCTCGGAGAAATTCAGTGACAGGCTGATCGGGTATGGCGAGTTCACAGCCGTTTCGGCGTAAATTGTGCTAATGCTCGGAAGGTTTCTACAATAGAGGTTCGGGATGCAAATGCCCTGCATGTTCAACCGCACCATGTACAATTGGGTGAATGCCATAAAATCTTTCTTCGGCTGACCTAACCGGCAGGGATACACCGAACAGCACGAACTGTGGGTCTAGTCAACGATTACCATTGGCCTAATTTCGGATACACAAAAACAGCGCACCCGGAATGTTGTCAGACAATTACTCCTAGGTAGGCTGTTGGTAGATGACCTGTGGGCAATGTCATATAATGGAGACAAGTAAGCACGGGGGGACTCAGCTAGTAGCCTCTTTGCAAATATCTGGGAAAACGAAGGAGGTTAAAAGGGAATTTACGCCCGGATAAGAGTCTAAAAGATGTCGGATCCGTATTGAAAATGGAGTGTTGGGCCTCTGTGATCCTAAATGGGGATCATATACGGCAGTCTGTTACGGTAAGACGATTTCCGGCAGTTATAGATTTTTCTGACCGTTATCGGTTTCATTGTCCCACCGAAGCCCAACTGTTGGATCTATAGTCTGAAATAAACGAGGCGATATGCCGAGAACCAAGAAAAGTGGGGAACTGGTCGTTCACCAAGACACGGAGCTTCAAGAACGGTTATCCGCAGGCACCGAGAACTACTTATTGTGTCTGTACAAGATGTGGGAGGACGATGAAGCGCCGACCGTAACTCAGCTTACGGACTCTTTGCGGCAGCTTCCCATTGGCGAAGGCTTGGGGACTTCGGTGCCGTCGGTCGCCGGCATGGTGCGTAGGATGCAGCGCGATAAATTTGTGGACGTTGGTTCCGATAAACGGCTACGGTTGACGCAGTATGGCCTGGAAAGGGCGGAAGACGTGGCCAGACGGCACCGTCTCGCCGAATGGCTGGTGGTGGAGCTTTTGGGCATGGGTCTGCACCAGGCCTACATAGAGGCCCACCGGCTCGAGCACGCGATGTCGCAAGAACTATTGAAGAAACTTAACGAGCGCCTAGATCACCCCAAGCGCTCGCCTTTCGGAAGACCGATTCCTGGGACAGGCGAACCAAAGATGCCCGTCGATTCCGTGACCCTGGATTCGGCCAAAATTGGTGTGCCATACATGGTCGACCGTGTTCCAGAGGAAGATGCGCAACTATTGGAGTTTCTGGCGGATGCCCAGCTCATACCCGACCATCCGGTAACCATCTCCGGTGCGACACCGTATCTTGGGGTTATGGAGGTGGAGACTCGGAAGAACCGGGTGTCCATAGGCTACAACGTAGCCCGACTGATCGTGGTCAGGCCTCAATCGGCAGTCAAACATGCAACGGTCGAGCCCGCGGACGAATAACCTCCGGGTTCACTCATGAGCCGTTGCGGCCAGTAGTGTGCGCACTTCGGCCCACCCCTTGGCCATGGTGCGCTCGGGAAATTCAGGGAGGTCCCCTTCGCGAAAGACCTTGACCAGGACGAACACGGGTCCCTCATCTTGTAACACCTGTTCAAGGCCGATCAGGAAGTCCTCTTGACTATCGAACCGATAGGTCTTGGCGTAACCCGAGCTTTGGGCCATCTGGACCAGATCTAGGCGGTCGAACTCTTTTATGGGGAGACCGCTGGTGGACAGGTTAGAGGTGTCCTCGAAAACAAAATGCACCAGGTTGGCTGGCCTGGATTCGCCGATGGTGGCCATCCCTCCCAGATTGGTCCGGAGCGTTGCATCCGAGTCCAAAACCATCACTTTACTTTCAGGCTGCGCCAGTGAGAGTCCTAGGCCCACGGCTGGGGCACGGTCCATGCAGTCGGTGAGGTCTACGTCCAAATCTCGGCGCTTGGAGACCTGACTCCATTCCCGTAGCGGCGAGGAAGACGAGACTACTAGAGCGTCGTTCCGATGGAAGTTGACTGCCCTGGTTGCGTCCATTGAAGGGATTGCTGCCGGTAGTTTAGAGGTCATTGACTAGAACGATCGTTTCCAGAGGACTCTGCGGATGTTCGGTCCGGAGCCATGTCGCCGGAGTCGGCATCATCAGTCTGGCTAAACGAGCCAAACCCGTGCCGCCGAAATCCGACCATCATATACATCGCCACCAATATCAATATCCCGCCCAAAATACCCAGTCCGGGACTAGGCCGGTCGAACGCCTGAAACAGCAGCCAGAACCCAAGCACGAAAAAGGCGTAGGCCCCAACCCTGGAGAACAGCGATCTTCCCAGACCCCAATTTGGCATTTACCCTTCTAAACTTGAATTACCCATTCGACCATTTAAAAATCGGACCGGGGCAGCTATCATGCCGCGCCCCCTGTCGTGTCACCCAACTAACGTCTCCGCAAAAGTAGTACGGCCCCGGTTAACGGATGCCCAGGGCTTCAGGTAACTCCCTTATGGCGTTCTGGATTGTCCGAGGGGGCCGGTTCCGGAACTGGACAGGCGTGTTCTCGATCTCCGGTTTGACAGTCAAGTGGACGACCACCGGCCCGCGTGTCTCGAGGCCCTCGTCGATACCGTTGGTCGAGTCTTCCAGGGAGGCGAAGGCGAAGGTGCACGCGATCCCGGCAGCTGTGCCCATTC
>CAZYBD010000063.1:0-14714 GCA_964645515.1 uncultured Dehalococcoidia bacterium
GGCTGTAGGTTGTCCCGGCCTCCCGGCACGCGGCGCCGATACGGATAATCCAGAGACGGCGGAAATCGCCTTTCCTCTCCCGGCGGTGTCGGTATTGGTACGACCAGGCGTGTAATACAGCTTCCTTCGCCCACTTGTAGCTGCGGTGGGACGCCCCGTGGTAGCCTCGGGCGGCCTTCAATATCTTCTTGTGGCGGCGGTGCTTGGTGACACCGCGTTTAATGCGTGCCAAGAGAGGTCTCCGGAAGTAAATGGATTACGGGAGCCTGCTAGCCGTAGGGCAATAACCGATGCAGGCGTTTGTTGTCGCTGGCATCTACCGCCAGCTTATCGGAGTACTTGCGGGTGACTTTCGTGGGTTTCTTTCGCCTGAGGTGGCTGCTCATCCTTTTGCGGCGTAGCAACTTGCCAGTCCCAGTTACATGGATACGAGCTTTCGCGCCTTTATGAGTCTTAAGTTTTGGCATCAGCCAGTTCTTCTACCTGTTTCTTGTCGTCGGCGATCACTTGTTGTTTGCCATTTGCCTTCGGTCCAGCTTTCTGGTCCGTCTTTTGCTCAGGCTTCTGGAGAGCCGGTATTAACACCATCGAAAGGGCTCGGCCTTCCATGGACGGTGGACGCTCCAAACGAACTTCGTCTTTCAACTCGTCCGCTACTCTTTTCAATACCGCCAAACCCAGTGGCTGGTGGGCGGCTTCACGACCGCGGAAGCGGACTGTTAACTTCACCTTGGACCCGTCCCCGATGAACTCCCGTACTTTGCGTACTTTGGCATCTAGGTCATGGGTACCGATATTGGGTCTAAAGCGCACCTCTTTTTGTTCTGTGCTCTTCTGCCCCTTTTTAGATTCTCTTTCTTTTTTTGAAGAAAGGTAGAGCAGCTTCCCGTAATCCAGCAAACGGCAAACCGGAGGGTCTGAGTTAGGAGCAACTTCGACTAGATCCACCTCAGAGTCTCGCGCAAGTTGCAGCGCCTGGCCGACGTCCATCACACCGAGTTGAGCGCCGTCGCCTCCAATTACCCTAACCTTAGGGTTGGTAATCCGCTCGTTTACCCTATATTGCCTAGCTATGCTCGACTACCTCCCTGCAACCGTTCGGTAAATTCTTTCTAAATCCTAGGCTGAGATGCTGACCCAACTCTAGCATACGCCCTACTACCCGTCAACGGAACAATGGTTCTTGGCAACGCCTGCCGGACCATCTCCGAATCGCTACGGCACCTTGAGAAAAGCTTTGAGCCCGGGCTCGATGGTATCCATCGGTATACGCCCACCGATGTCGTGAGTCTTGGTTCCGATTTCTAATAATTCTGTTAATAGCAGTGGCAGGAATACGTAGGTCGGAATGCCTAGTTTAGCAAACAGGCATTCATCGCTGGCGGCGGCATAGCATAGGTACCCCAGCTACATCTTCCCCCTGCAGCATACGAGTCAAAGTTGGAAAAACCTAGGTGTGAGCCGGCATCGAAATTGCTCACTTCTTGACCTCTTGCTCGACTCAGTCACTCCTGGTATTTCGAAACCTACATCGTCAGGACCGAAGCCGGACGGGATTCAGTCATCCAATTTGGCGGTCACCTCATGGGGTATGACGCTCACCTAGTCGTCCAGTGTACGATAGTGGAGTTGACTTTATTACGGTATAAAAGACTGAAGATCTGCCCCGTGGAGCCCATTAACTTGAGCATGGTACTCGTAAGCGGCAGCCATGGGAGCTGCGCTGGCTCCGATCTTGGATACCACCGGCAGTTGCCTTGCTATGGAATGGAATATCATTCGAGTGACCGGCATCACGTAGATTGTCAGTTCCATGGTCTGGAGGTTTTGTAGAAACGGGTCCATGGAGCTTATTGGCTTGGTTTCATGGAAAAGAGAACCGTAATCGCCGCTCCCTTTGGCGCTGACTCGCAGGCAGCACACATGTTTATCGGCCTCCGGGCCAGATGGAATGTGAAGCCGCTGAATTCCACAATCGCGTATTGCGCACCTTGAAATCGGGCAGGGTGTTTGTTCTCCAAGTGTCCGGACCTACCGTTGCCCCCTGACTCCTTATCGGCAACCAACGCCAATATCACGTCGCCTGGCGGTGACATCATTTCGGACCTGGGCGAACTAGCGCCAGCACTATCATGGCGATGCCGATTTTCATGCCCAACACCCCACGGACGCACGGATAGCTGCCGGCGACTGTGCCTTCGAACGGCGAGTATTGCCAGTCATCGGCCGAAATAGAATCCATGGCAGTGTACCTTGGGAGCTGTACGGCGGGGCGGTGACGTGGCCTGGGGGAAGGTGATCAGGTTGGCCGGTAGAGACGCCTACCGATAAGCTCGCAATCGATTCCGCCTTGATCCAACAACGACTTTAGGCGGGTTGGAGGTGTCCTAGTGAATGAGCCGCCGGGTCAGATCAACTGATGTACAGACGAAACCGATTGGGGCTCGCGAGAAGCGGACAAAGGCGGGCCAGAACCAATGCCCAGTCTAGGCGAGTGTGAGCTCACTCGTCGTCAGGGTCGTCGTCAGGGTCGTCGTCAGGGTCCGCGCCAGGTGCTGGATGTGGGTTGTTCGTGAAGTTCTCGTTCAGCTCCTCGAGGAAGTTGGCGATTTGAGGTGAAAGAGGCGGAGGAGCGTCCGTGGGGTCTTGCTTGTTCTCGCGGTCATATCGCTCTTCCAACCGTTCCAACAGGGTTTCGACCTCCGACGTGTCGGAAACGATGTTTTGGAGCGATGCATATTGCTGGGTGCCCCGTTCACGGTCTTCCAGCCTGCTTGGCAGACCGTAGATCTGGCAGAGCACGTTGGTCAGCCGCGCTGCGCCGGTGAAGTCCTCTTCGACCTGGAAATATTGCGGCAGATGGACCACGAAGATACGTGTCTCCATACCCATTTGCTCGGCGCTTTGGGAGATCAGATAAGTGATGGTGGTAGGCCCCTCGTAGTCGCTCGGGCGAATTCCGAACATCCGGTACTCTGCTTCGTTGTCTGGTGTCATTGTGCTGCCGGACACCAATAGAGGCCGAGTGTGCGGGACCATGTCGTACATCGCGCCTACCAGAGAATACCGTTTCACTCCAAAGTGCTTTAGGACTTCGATAATCGAATCGGTGAAGTCCTCCCCATAGACATGAGGTTCCAACAGGTGCAGGGTTATCAGGTCAGGACCCTGTTCGCGGGTCGCGACTTTAATCGTCGTGGACGGAATACTGAACTCGCGTTTACCTTGTCTGAGCACTGACTTGGGCCGGTACCGTGTGAAATCGTAGTAACGACCGGGCCGGACCAACCGCGCAATTTCCTGTGAGGAAAGGTGATGTTCCAGCCGTCCGAGGCTCAGGGTTCCCACGCTGCCCACATCTATCCAGGGCCGGAGAACAGCCAAAACGTGAGGGTCTTTGAGCTCCGGCAGCGGCTCTTTAAATTCGAAATCTCCGATACGCATGAGGTTAGTGTGACAGTGCAGTTATCGATTTACAAGACCCGCTGATGGTGCTCGGCCGCATATTGAAATGGATCCCGATAACGCTATTTGACCTATAGCCTGGAGTGTTAATAACAGGGTCCTTTGGTATCATTACAATGCTCGGGCGGGAGTTTAACTCCGGTCTGCCTCGACACAAATCCTAACCCGAACCCGGCCCAGCGCAACAATGCCAAATGTCCCTGACCTAAGATCCCGAACCCGATGTTTGTGGCGGTGGGTTCTTCTTCTCGCGTTTCTGACCATAATGCCGTTGGTTGCTTGCGGAGGCGTTGGCGAAAGCCCGTCGCGCAACGTACCGGATAGCGAATTGGATACCGCACCCGCCGACCCAGAGTCCGCCGAGACCACACCCTCGGTGTGGCGGTACGTTAACAGCGGATGGGTCTCACCGGTGAACTATTTTGAAGCCAGTCCCTACTTGGAAGAGTTGCACGTTTTTGTGATTACGTCCCAGGAAGAACTTGACGCGTTCAATAGGGGCGCTATCGCCAAACGCATTTTGGGAAACACCACCAGTCTGGGTCGCATAGATTTTCTCGAGTCGGTATTATTGGCGGCGTATTTCATCTGGAAGCCAGTACGGGGTGACCCATTGTCGGTGGTTCACCTGAGCGTGATCGGTGATAGTGCGGTGGTGGGCTTGGAGCTTTCAGACGATGCACAAGGTCGTCTGTATCCATATCTGTATGCACCCATGACAATGGTGTCTGTGGACCGTTCGTTGTTCCCTGCCGGCGAGTCTGTGGAGTTCGTGTTTCAACTGAACGGCGAGCCCAACGAAACGATTTCAGCGGTCCCGAACTAGGGAAGTGAGCAAGTTTCCGGCTTAGCACGGCCCCATTTCCGTTAAACTCCCTTCTCGCCAACCCATCTGACCGCCCCGCACTGTGATAAAAGTATCCAGCCGGACACTTCCTTTTTGGAGCTGGCCCTGCGAGTCCATCCACACGAACCTGCCCTCGCGCATGTCGAAGACCGCGGCGTCTCCGGACATCCCCTGCGCGAGAGAACCGATGGTCTTCTCCAAGCCTAGTACCTTGGCTGGAGTGGCGGTGCTGGCGGCGATGGCTTCCCGCAACGGCATACCCATGGCGTGGAACATACTCACTAAGTCGTTCATCTTGTACACTGTGCGGTTTGGCGGCGGGTTATGTATGTCGGTGCTGATGGTGTGGGGTGGGAAGCCCTGTTCCAACGCCGCACGGCTTACTTCCGTATCGCAGTGGATCCCAGCGTGGGCTACGTCCATTATCACGCCCCGTTCGGCGGCCTCTCGCACTTCAGGCCTGATTTTGAGATTGGGGTCCAGGATGTTTTCGGGGTGGCCGTTGAACGCGTGAGTGGAGATGTCGCCTGGGCCCAAAAACTCCAATATGTCCGGTAACGGAATCGGAGTGCCGCTGACATGTACCATTAGCCGGCTGCCGGACCGATCGGCAACGGCTCGAGCCAGCCTCATGGCCTCGTGGGCGTCCCAGTAGGCTACGGCGTTCATGTGCATGCGCACCTTCACTCCGAAGCAGAATCCGGTGTTTTGCTTGATGTGGTCGGCGGTACGATCTACATCTATAACTCTCAAGTCGTGGAGCCCGCCGCCCAGCACACCGTTCAAGGCCAGTCCCACTGCTCCCACATGTAAGAATGCCAGCAGCCGGGTCCGGTGGACTGGGAAGACATAATCCCGCATGGCTGGGTAGTTCAAGAAACCCGCACTTCCGGCGTCGACTCCGGTGGTGGTCCCCGATGACAAGCAGATTTCGTCCGGATGTACAGAGATGGGGCTGCCGCCGTGATAAAAATGGCCGTGCAGGTCGATCAGTCCGGGCGTAATAAGCTTGCCAGCTACGTCGATGGCCGTCGCGGCCGAAGAGGGGGCGATTCGATCGGAGACCTGTGCTACCAGCCCGTCCTTGAAAGCCACATCACGACGATCATGTATGCCCTGTGCTGGGTCCAGCAAAGTCCCACCGTTGAGCACTAGATCGAAAGCGGGCGCGGTCGCTGTCATCGATTTCTCCTCGTCGACACTTGGATCGCGGATGTCTGCCCAACAACGACGTTTTTAGTGGCTATACCGCTTTGCCATGCCCAAGGTTAACAGAGTTATTTGTTCTCGATAGCCTACGGGTTGATTAACATTACAGTGCGTCTTCGATTCCAGAATCTGTCGATGAAGTGTTTTCCGCGATCTGTACGTCGAACGTTTGAAGGGCCTGGTACCTGATCCTGCGGATGCGGGGGTAGACTTGGATCTTTGGGTTATCCAAGTCCTGGTCTGTTATCTCCGCTGATTCCTCTATCGGCAAAATCCCGAACGTGGCGATCGCTTGCTCTACCAGGGCCTGCACTACCTGAGGCGACCGTCCCTCCAGTCGGCCCAATTGATAGGCTAACGTCACCGCAAGTTGGTTTCTGGATATTTGATCAAATGCGGCTGGGCAAGACAGGTCTTCCGGCATGCCGCCGGACTGATCCAAAAAGTCATCGAGCACCTGGCCCATGATGTCCGTCAGACCGCCCAGTTGGATTTCCGTCATGTATCCGGTCAGTTTGTCGGTCAGGTCGACTACCCCGTCGGCCGAGAGCAGGCCGTAGAGATCGTGTCCTTGTTGGCCCCGTGAACCTTCAGTGTCGTCGCTGGTCATAGGCGGCAATCTCTGGGTAAATGCTATTCGTCGTCGTCGTCTTCGTCTGGCTCGCTGACTGGCGGCCTGCTGGCGGCATAGACGGCCCCAGGGAGTATCGCGTTGGATCTTCCTTTGCGGTCCGAGCCGGGTCGCGGCATGTCCATCAGCGCGCTTCTGAGGTTTTTGATGGCCTGTTTTCCTGCAGAAATGTCAAGGACCAAGCCAATGACACCGGCGCCCCGCAGCGCTTTCAGTGCCTCGACATCAGGCGCTTGGGAGATTTCGGCCAAGACGTATTTGCCCATCCTTCCGCTTACCTTGGCCACGCGGGATAGGTCCTCCAACGTCCATTCGTCAGAGGCGCCCTCCAGAGGGACCAGTACTGCATCCACCGGCAGGGCGTTGATGTCCCGCAGATCTTCGGCGGGAGTATCGGGGTCGACGCAGAGTACTCGGGCGGAGTCCTCCGAATTAACGGCACCCAGAGCTGTCCCATGAAGTTGGAAGGCCATCAGGTCGCAGCCGCTATCCCGGTAAGCTTGAGCGTCCTGGGAACTGAGCGCAGTGGCGCGCACGCCCCACGGCAGGCCGGATAAGGCCTCATTCAAGCCGGCGACCTTGTCCGGGCCGTCGATTCCTGAAACGATTACGGCGTCGGGAGATAGGCCTCCTGCCGTGGAGGCTCCAGTCTTGTGTTTGCTTGAAACTACCAAGATTAGGGCCATCCCAGGTGTTTTGTCAGAGCGGGCTGGCCCGAACCCCATACGCGCCGGGGAGCCCTCCTTGATTTCATCCAAACGGTCCAAAAATTTATTACTCATTCACTACAATCCCACTCGACAGCCGGAGGCTGGGTTATCGAATAAATAGTTCTTCGAAAAATTAATGCCGATAAAGAGGGAGCGGCCACTAAGTAGATAGTCGTATCATATCCCGATTAATTATACCGCATGGCTCTGTTCCTCGGCAGCCCAAATGACCTTGCTTCGCCTGGCTGTAATTGCCCGATTTTGGAAGGGTGCCTTATAATTACAGTCATAGCCCTAAGGGCGAAAGTAAGTGGCGAAGCTAAGTGTAAGTGCTTCTGACCGTCGACATCGGCAATTCCATGGTTACCATGGGCGTCTTCCAGGACACCAACCTGGTCGCCACGTTGCGAATCGCCACCGACTCTCGTCGTTCTGCAGACGAGTACGGGCTGATGTCGACCGAATTGCTGAAATTGAACGGCGTCGACCGTTCCAACATCACCGACGTCTGCATGTGTAGTGTGGTCCCGACTCTCACTGGGGTGTTCGAAGCGGCTTCCGAAACCTACTTTGACGTTAAGCCTCTCACCGTGAACGCCGGGGTTCGTACTGGACTCAAGATTAGCTACGACAACCCGAACGATGTAGGCGCGGACCGGATCGTTGACGCTGTGGCCGTCAAGGAATTGTACGGTCAGCCAGCCATCATAGTAGACTTTGGCACCGCCACCGTATTTGATGCCGTCTCCAGAGAAGGGGTGTACCTAGGTGGGGCCATCTCTCCCGGAGTCAGCGTGGCAGCCGAGGCTCTCTTTCTCAACACTTCCCAATTACGCCGCGTGGAGTTGGTAGCGCCCAAGACAGCTATAGGCCAGAACACCATTGCGGCACTCCAATCCGGTCTGGTTTTGGGCTATGCCGAGTTGGTGAAAGGACTGGTGAGCCGCATCAACAAAGAGTTGGGCGGGGACGCGACGGTGGTGGGTACCGGCGGGCTGGCTGAAATAATTTCTCAGGAAGCCGACGTGTTCGACGCGGTCAACCCTGACCTGACTCTCATCGGGCTACGTCAGATCTATAACATGAATGCGAAAGGCCGCTAGGAACAGAATCGTGATTGGAGCGCTGTTTGGAAAACGGATCGTCCTGGGTGTGACAGGTAGCATCGCCTGCTACAAGGCGTTGGATCTGGCAAGCAAATTGGTACAGGCGGGCGCCCAGGTGGACACCATCATGAGTTACGGCGCCACGCAGTTCGTGACCCCCTTGGCATTTCGCAGTATCACCCACCGGCCCGTGGTTACCGATTCCTTTGACCCCGACTCGGAGTACAGTAACGAGCATGTTGAGCTGGCCCGCCAAGCCGACGTGGTTGTCATTGCCCCGGCCACGGTCCATTGTATTGCCAAGATCGCTTTGGGACTGGCCGACGACCCGCTAACTACCACAATCGTGGCCACCAAGGCGCCACTGGTGGTTGCGCCTGCCATGGACGGTGCCATGTTCGAAAACCCGGCTACCCAAGAGAATTTGGCCAAATTGCGGGATCGCGGCGCGGTCATCGCTGGCCCGGCGCCCGGGCGCTTGGCTTCAGGGCTGATCGGCATGGGCCGGTTGCTCGAGACCTCCGAGATCCTTGGTTATGTCTCTTGTGGTATGGGCAGGAACGGCGATCTGGCGGGCCGCACTGTTGTGGTCAGTGCTGGTGGGACCAAAGAGCCCATAGACCCAGTGCGGGTAATAACCAACCACTCGTCGGGCAAGATGGGGTACGCCCTGGCTGAGGCCGCCAGGGACCGCGGCGCCAGCGTGATTTTGGTGTCGGCGTCCAGCGGCCTGCCCAACCCGCCATTGGTGGAAGTGTTCTTGGTCGAGACGGCACAGCAAATGTGCGATCAGGTACTAAAGAGCTCCGAAAAGGCCGATGCCCTGATCATGGCCGCAGCAGTCGCTGACTACCGCCCTGCTGATCCCGCCACACAAAAGATCAAGAAGAACGAAGACCAGCTGAATATACCCCTGACCAAGACCACCGACATTCTGCTGGCAGCCCAAGGAAGTTTCGTGAAAGTCGGCTTTGCTGCGGAGAGCCAGAACCTGATAGAAAACGCCAAGTCCAAGATCGAGGCCAAAGACCTGGACCTGATCGTTGCCAATGACATCACTGAATCCGAAAGCGGGTTCGGGTCAGACTACAACAAAGTGTTGCTGGTCGACCGCGATATGAACGTGGAAGAACTCCCGCTGCTCAGTAAGTATGAGGTGAGCAACAGAGTCTTAGACCGCATGATAACTTTCTTTCGGGACTAAGGAGCAATATCCCCCCAGATATTTCCTTTAGCCGAGCGCACACCACGGCAGTCCTGTGTTTGCCAAGGCACTCAGGGTTGCTTCCCATAATCAATGAGAGGACTAGGGTGGGGTTCGTCTTCCTACCCGGAAACAGTCTCCTTGAAGCGGCGGATTGCGTCGATGTGTTGGTCAGGCCCTTTCAGACCGGCGCGCATGGTGTTTACCGATAGGTGAGTGCCGCCCACTTCATCCCAGGCGGCAGCCAGCTTCTCCCAGTCTTCTTGTTTGTCGGTGGAGAGACTGACGCGGCCCTCGATGCCGATCTTGGCGGGGTCTCGGCCGGCCTGACGGGCGTACTCCCGCATTTCGTTGATCCGTTCCTGGCCCTGGCTGTCCGGCTGGAACTGAGGGAACCAACCGTCGCCTATCTGGCCAATACGCCTCACCACCTCTGGGGCGCCGCCGCCAACCCAGATGGGTATCGGGCGTTGCACCGGAAGGGGATTGATTCCTGCATGAGTCACGTGATGGTAGCGGCCGTGAAAGTCCACCACTTCGTTGGTCCAGAGCTGGCGCAGCAGGGCTATCTGTTCTTCGCTGCGGCGTCCCCGGTTGGTGAACCTTTGGCCCAGAGCTTCATATTCCACCTCGTTCCAACCGATACCTATGCCCAGACGCAACTTCCCGCCGGTCAGCACGTCGACTTCGGCCGCCTGCTTGGCCACCAAACTGGTCTGACGTTGGCCCAGTATCAGGACCCCGGTTACGAATTCCAGCTTTTGGGTAATGCCTGACAGGTAGCCGAACAGGACGAATGGTTCGTGGAACAGGTCCTGGGAATTATATGGCCGGTCCCAACCGTCGTGTTTGCTGGCGTCGGCACCTAGGACGTGGTCGAAAACCAGCAAGTGTTCATAGCCTAGATCTTCAGCCGCTTGGGCAAAGTCTCGAACGCCGGCCGGGTCGGCGCCGATCTCAGTCTGGGGGAAAATCGCTCCCAGTTGCATTGTCTCCTCCGTTATTGCTGTGCTTTGATGCGAGCCCAGTATCAAGGCTTGGTGAGAGCCAGTCAACTTTCGGATCGAATGGACCGATTGCTTGCCGATTGGTCTATAATGCAGGCGCTCAATCGACCAACACTGGTAGAGGTACTGAATGAAATCCATCGAGTTGGACTACAGTAAACAGTGCGCAGGCGAGCCGGATAAAGGCCACAATCGGTGGCACCCTGATATTCCGCCAGTCGTCCGGGCCGATCCCGGAGAAGAAGTGGTCATGCAGACGAGGCACGCGCTGGACGGCCAGATAACCCCAACTACTCAGCCTCAGGACCTGCTCAATGCTAGCCTGGACTTGGTCCATCCCCTAACCGGTCCGGTATACGTCAACGGTGCGGAGCCTGGTGACCTCTTGGAGATCACCATTCTTAATATAGAGCCTGCAAGTTGGGGGTTCACAACTATATTCCCCGGCTTTGGATTCCTCCGGAACCACTATACGGAGCCGTATATCGTCCACTGGGAGATGGGAGATGGGTTCGCGAGGTCGGAGCAACTGCCCGGCGTGCGAATTCCCGAGGCTTCGTTCATGGGCACTATAGGAGTGGCCCCATCTAGAGCCCTTCGCCAGGAGATCCTGCTGCGAGAAGACGAACTGCTGCACCGATCAGGGATGGTGGTTGGCCCCACGCCCAGTGGGGCGGTCCCTTCCACGGAGCCCTTCGCTTCCGAAGGCCTACGCACAGTCCCGCCAAGAGAACACGGAGGCAATGTCGACATCAAGCAACTTACGGCGGGGGTCAGGCTGTTTTTGCCTGTATTCACCGAGGGGGCCTTGGTCTCGGCCGGCGACGCCCACTACGCTCAGGGGGACTCTGAGTCCTGCGGCACCGCTGTCGAAATGGACTCCACCCTTCACGTGAGCTTCCGTCCGCTTAAAGGGGAGGCAACTCGACGCAACATTAACTTCCCATATTTCGAGAGGGACGACTACTTCACCAGCCCGGAGATGGCTGCGCCCAGACGCTTCCTGGCTTCCACCGGCATGTCTATCACGTCCGACGGGGTGAACCAGTCCGAAGATGCAACTCTGGCCATCGAGCAGTCGCTATTGAACATGATCCAACTCCTACAGGAACGTGGTTGGACTCGTGAGCAGGCGTATTGCATCTGCAGCGTCGCAGTGGATTTGAAGGTGAGCGAGGTGGTGGACGTGCCAAACATCCTCGTCTCTGCCTTCTTGCCGCTGGATATATTCGAAAGCTAGAGAGGGCGCACGAGTCGCCGGTATTCGCCCTAATCCTAATGGTCCTCGCCAGGGAAAGAGACCGAGTGTGATGATAGTTCTATCTGCTGTTGGGAGAGGGTTAGAGCGAGGACGTATTTTGGTTGGTGTATACTGGCCGCAATTCTCAGATCTCGACGCCGGGAGCGTATAACATGGAATTTGGACTCTTGTACGAGATGCAGCGGCCCTTTACCAACGATGAAGAAATCGATTGGAACCTGCTCTATCAAGAGACGCTAGACCAGTGCGAACTAGCCGACAACGTGGGGTTTAACAACCTCTGGTTCGTTGAGCATCATTTTCTCTACGGGTTCTCGGGGTCGCCGTGTCCGGAGGTGATGTTTGGTGCCCTGAGCCAGCGCACCAAGAACATCAGGATAGGCTTCGGAGTCTCGATCCTCCCCAATCACCATCCGATTCGCATTGCGGAACGGGCCGCTATGGTCGACCAACTCACAAACGGGAGGGTCGAGCTGGGCACCGGCCGCTCCATCGCCTACGAACAAACCGGGCAGGGCATTGACCCGCGGGAGACTAGGGACCGTTGGGACGAAGCCATCAATATGATCCCCCAGATCTGGCAGTCTGAGGGAGAGTTCTCCTGGGAAGGCAACTTCTGGAACGTTCCCAGCCGAAGGATACTCCCCAAACCTTTCCAGAAACCCCACCCACGCATGTATCTGGCCTGCACCCAGAACGAGAGCTTCCGATTGGCGGCGCAGAAGGGCATTGGCGTGTTGTCCTCCTCTTCCTACGCAGTCGACATCCTGGCAGAACACGTCAAGGTCTACCGGGATGCCATCAAAGACGCCGACCCGGTAGGTGCCGAGATTAACGATTTCTGGGGTAACAATGTCCATTCCTTCTGCGGCAAGGACGACCAGGAAGCCAAGGAACTGTGCGCCGATTCTATGAAGACCTTTTTCGGGCCGGACAAACCCTATATTCAGGGGCGCATCAACGCCTACGAAGAGCTGCTGGAGGCCTGGGGTGGAGTTCCTGACAACCTCAAGGCGGACTTTGGTCGCTGGTTGCGCCAATCAGACGAAGGGCATAAAGAGCAAGCGGCACAGGCCGGGATTTCGCTGGACTCTGGCCCGGGGGCTGCTCGGGCTGCCGTAGCCCAATTGGACGCCAATGTGCTGGCGGACCGGGGTGTCATAATAGCGGGTAACCCAGAGAGTTGTATCAAGACCATAAAGACTTATGAAGACATCGGTGTTGATCAGGTCATGCTGATCATGCAGACCGAGACTATTCCTCACGAACGGGTGATGGAATCCATAGAGCTGTTTGGTAAAGAGGTGATTCCGGCTTTCAGTAAAGCCAAAGCCGAAACCACTGCCTAGGCCTAGATTTCATTGCAAGGACCCCAACGGTCGCAGAGGATGAAAGGAATACCCGTATGCCCTTTGTATTCCTTGCAGTGAACTAAGGCCTGCGGGTGTTGACGGTCGGAGTGGCCTGGGCAAAATACGGTCTGGCAATTTCACATTGACAGGGAGCCGACCCGTTCGTGTGCGCAACATTGCGACCCAGGCCGAGGTAAGCTGGCTGTCTCGCTTAGACCTCTATCACCGAGTAGAGTAGTTGATTGTTGAAGATGCCACGTGGGTGTCGCCGTGGCATAGTAATGGCGGCTATAGTCTGGTCAAGCCCCTCGTTAACGATTACCTCTTTTCCCTCTTGGTAATCTCTAAATTCCGCTTCGTTTATTTTGCCGAGCAGCCTTGCACCGTGGTGCCTGCTAATCTAAGCGGGTACTTTTCACAACAGCTGCTCTGAGGAGGCAATCGGTCATGGTTATTCACTTGGTCGACGGTACATACGAGCTTTTCCGCTCCTTCTTCGCTCTTCCTCCGCTGAGTGCCCCTGACGGCCGCCCAGCTGGAGCTGTGTTGGGTATCATCCAGAGCTTGCTGCTCCTGTTGCGAGAGAGCGAAGTTACTCACATCGGCTGTGCTTTCGACCACACCATAGAGTCGTTCAGGAACAGGCTCTTCCCGGGGTACAAGTCGGGGGCCGGGGTGCCGGCCGATCTCCTGTCCCAGTTCGAACTGGCCGAGCGAGCGGTGGGCACACTGGGCATCAAATACTGGCCGATGGACGATTTCGAAGCTGACGACGCCATCGCCACCGCGGAGGCAAAGCTACGGCGGGACACTGCCGTCGATCAGATCGTCATCTGTTCCCCCGATAAGGACCTGACGCAAATGGTGGAGGACGACCTAGTAGTTGCGTTCGACCGTCGGCGCGGGAAAATTATCAACGAACAGGGCGTCATGGAAAAATTTGGTGTGGCGCCGGAGTCCATTACCGACCTCTTGGCATTGACAGGCGATACCGCTGACGGGATACCCGGCCTGCCGCGTTGGGGTGCCAAAACCACAGCCGAGGTGTTGGCCCGCTACCGGCACATTGAAGACATTCCGGCCGATCCCGGAGAATGGGAAGTGCAGGTCAGAGGCGCTGCGGGACTCAGCAAAATCCTGACCGAGCACTCTCGAGAAGTCCGTTTATACAAAGAGCTAACCACCTTACGTACCGATGTCCCTTTGGACGCCTCGGTGGAATCGCTGCAATGGAACGGCGTTCCCAAAGAAGACTACCTCGCTTTCTGCGGAGAACTGGCATTCAGCCGGTTGACTGATTTGCCGCACCGTTGGATGCCTGTCTAAATTGGCTTCGGTTCCGTAGCCTCGGGTTGTGTGTCTTGGATCGGCTCGTTCTCTCTCAAGTGAATACTCACTAACACGCGTCGACGTTCTGGTAGAGGTTTTTGCGACTCTCTAGAATGCCCAGGAACGGTGTACCCTTGTTCGCCTTATTGCCAAGTCTGCATGTTCAGATTACCTGTGGACGAGCAGCGCACCTCTGAGGCCGGAGTCGTGCTGGCTGTGTCTAGATTGTGAATGAGCAGGCAGCATTATTTCAGCTTGGTTCTTGCTCGGTATATTCAATCGGTCGTACCATCTGATACGACTGGCCCGATCTAAGTACCAGCTAGGCAGAGGAGGCAAAACAAAAAGGCCTGGCAACATCCCAGGCCTCCGCTGTCTCAACACATCGGTTGGCTGGGGATGGAGGATTCGAACCTCCGCTACCTGATCCAGAGTCAGGCGTCCTACCACTGGACTAATCCCCAACGACGCTGTAGCAGCTGAGCCGTCGCGAACGTACGGCCGCTGATGATATGGTATTAATGGTCCAGAAGTGTGTCAAGGCGCGCGTAGGTTCAAACATGTCACCGCTTCTCGATACCAAGCCTTAGCAA
>CAZYBD010000064.1:0-3219 GCA_964645515.1 uncultured Dehalococcoidia bacterium
GACAACGTGGCCGCCAAGCCGATATGAGTGGTTTCCATCGCCAAAGCAGCTAGCAATGTCAGAGGCTCGAACCGGTTCAGGAAATTGGGGTGCGATTTCTCGCTGATGTACAAACCGTCACCGAAGAACGCGAAGTCCAACTTGGCCTCCTCAGCCCTTCGGGTCAGCCCTTTGTAGTATCCCAAGTTGATGGCGGCATCGGGAACGGCGTTGGGGTGCCGCCACGAAGCCATGTTGCTGCCGGTACCGGCAAGAAACGTTCCCAGATGCATCTTGCGCTGAATCGCCATATCAGACCAGACCTCTTAATGGATATGGGCGGTGCCTCTGCTTCACCGCCGCGCCGCCGCGTCCTCATATGCTTGGGCCAAAAGTTGATAAGAACGAAGGCGTTTTTGAAAGCTGTCGATCGCGGTCACGGCAAATATCTCGTCCGCGTTGTACGCGTTCTGCATTGCAAGCAGTTTGTCCAGAGCGGTCTCAGGGCTCCCATGCACGACATTGGCGTCGGAAACGTCAAGTTCGTACTTCTCTCCTGACTGCCGTCCAAATTCTTCCCCCGATTCCACGTTTCCGACAGTCAAAGTCCGGCCGCTCTCCAAGTGAATCCGCACCACCTTCGCCTTGGAGGCGTAGCAGTAGGCTTCCTCGTCATTATCTGCCACCATGACCGGCACCGCCAGCATGGTCTGCGGCCTCTCGCCTGCATTGAAATTAAACCGGTCTCGGTAGGTGTGGATAGCCTCAGACATCACGTCTTCGTCGTTGTGTAGGAACAATGCGAACACGTAAGGCATACCCAAGCGAGCGGCGAAATCTCCACTTGAGGCGTTGGTACCCAGCATGAACAGGCCGGGAGATTGGACTGCCTGGGGACTGACTATTAGTCCGTGAAATGGGTGGTTCTCATCCACTCTGTTGTAAAGAAATTTCTGTAATTCCGTCACTTTTTCCGCCAACGGCTTGGTCCCGTTGGCGGCGTCCCACTGAAGTGCTCTGGTCGACAGGGGCAACCCACCGGGCCCGCGGCCGATACCCAAGTCCACCCGTCCTGGCGCCAGCGAGGCCAAGAGATTGAAGTTTTCAGCCACTTTGTACGGGCTGTAGTGCTGGAGCATTACCCCACCGGAGCCCACTCGGATGCGGTCGGTTTTGGCCAACAGGTGAGAAACCAAAACCTCAGGCGACGATCCCATTACATGCCTGGAGCCGTGGTGTTCCGCCACCCAGAACCGATGGTAGCCCCATTGGTCGGCTTTTTGAGCCAATACGATAGTATTCCGGAGGGCGTCGGTGGCGGTCTCCGACTCGTTTACCGGACTCTGGTCGAGAATATTCAGTTTAAAATCCAAATTTCCCATACAATCCAATTTTACACCTGAATGCAGCCCGTCGCAGATTTTGTTCCAACGAAGAGCGGGCTGAGATCGCAAAGAAAGATCAGCGGAGGACTATTAGCGTTCTCAGCAATATCTGCGTTTAATTCCCCCACGCCTGCCTGTGCTATCATTGGCCCTCCCGAAGCCTACACGGAATTCCAAGTGGGAACCTTGCTAATGTCACCACGAGGCAAAAAATGGCTGTCCCTAACGACCGAGCCGACATTGTTGACAAAGAGTCCTTCACGCACCACATCCTGTATAACGCCTTTAAACGCGTCACCGCAGCGTACTCCACTGATGAGAAAGCAGCCCTGTTTCACAACACCGCCGTGAGGGTTTGCCGGATTTAATTAGCCACCCAAGCGAACACGAATATCACAGAGGTGGGTGATGCCCGTCACTAAAATTGAGATAACTTCCCGCGAGCCGTTCGCTGGCGGGGCTCCGTTCGGCGACGTCGGCCCCTACGAGCAGTTAGATGGGACCGTGAGATTTGCCGTGGACCCAGAGCATAACGCCAACGAATCCATTACGGACATTGCTCTGGCCCCCAGGAACTCCAGCGGCTTAGTCAGCTTTTCGTCAGACTTCCGGCTCCTAAGGCCTAGAGATACAGACAAGGGGAACAGGAGAGTAATCCTCGATATCCTAAACCGAGGTCGTCCGCTGGCCCTACGTAACCTCAACAGCGCCCCTGAGATTGCCCCAGACGCCCCGATGGACCCTGGGAACGGGTTCTTAATGCGTCAAGGCTACACGGTCGTTTGGTGCGGTTGGCAGCACGACGTGCCAGATCTGCCGGGATTGATGCGCATCGACGTACCTGACGCCGTGACCGCTGAGGGTCCTGTTACCGGCAATATTGTAGTTACATTTCAGACCAATTTTCCCGAGGAAGTTCGGTTCCTGTCCGACAGAATGCACCGACCCTACCCGGCCAACAACCTGGAAGACTGGAATTCAGTGATGACCGTCCAAGAGCACGCAGACGCCCCGGAAGAGGTGGTACCACGCAGACAATGGTTCTTTTCGAGACTGGAAGACGGCAAGCGCATACCCGACGCCAACCACGTTTACCTTCCCTCCGGGTTCCAGCCGGGCAAGATCTATCAGGTACTCTATTCCACCACCGGCGCGCCCGTCGTGGGCTTGGGTCTGTTGGCCACTCGAGACATCGCCTCATTCCTGCGCTACGAGAGCTCACAAGAAGGCAGTCCATTGGATGCGGACGTTGAAAGAGTCTATGCTTTCGGCGTTTCCCAAAGCGGCCGCTTTCTGAGGCAATTCCTTTACCAGGGTTTGAACCTAGACGAGGCAAGACGACCGGCGTTCGACGCCTTGATCCCTCATGTGGCCGGCGGCAAACGCGGCGAGTTCAACCAGAGGTTCGCTCAGCCCTCCAGCCAAACCAACCGCAGCACCAACAGCCTGTTCCCGTTTAGCGACCTGGCGCAGACCGACCCCGAGACTGGGAACACCGATGGATTGCTATCGCGTTTGGCCGGACTTGGCACTATACCCAAGGTTATATACACCTACACTGCTTCGGAATATTGGGCCAGCCACGGATCCTTGCCGCACACGGCAATCGACAGCAGCGGGGACATTCAGATTCCGGACTCATCACGCATCTACGTATTCGCAAGTACTCAGCACAGTCCAGGCAGCTTCCCTTTGACCGACAGCGACCCCATCGACGGCTACCGCGGTCGGCACGCATTCAACGGTCTGGACTACCGGCCGCTATTGCGGTCCGCCTTGACCAACCTGGACCGCTGGGTTACCACCGGCGAGGCGGCGCCCCCCAACCAGAAAAACCCCGGACGAGACGACCACC
>CAZYBD010000065.1:0-4201 GCA_964645515.1 uncultured Dehalococcoidia bacterium
GTCAACCTCTGCTATTTTAAAACCGCCCGTTGGTTTTTGTGTTGTGTCTGTTTAAAACCCTGCCCCTCCACTTAGGTGCTAAGACTAACTAAAGGCTACGCTGAGCCAATTGTCTTCCAAATATACGGGCCAACTATGAAAACTAGGTGCTCCCCTACGGTTCTATCCGTATGGAGTCGCCAACTTTTATGGAGCCTCCGTTAATGACCGTGGCCAGCATGCCCCGACGGTGGTCAAGTTCCTGCTGCAATCCCTGGCGGATGGCATCCATTTTGGCGCACGGTTCGCATTCGCCAACCAGTTCCATGGTCACCTGGTCGCCAATAAACACCACCTGGCCGGCTTTTGTCTTCGACAGGTCCAGGCCGGTAGTGGTGATGTTCTCTTTGATTTGACCGGGTTCCAGGTCGAACCTTGCTAGGGTTTCACTGTCCATAATCAAGACTTGGCGCATGTTCCCTGCCTTACAACTACGGTCCCCTTCCAAACCCATAGCAGAAATGGCGGTAGCGTTTTCCACGGGGTCAGACGGGGTCTCTTTGACTCGAGCCAAGTGTAGGTTCGTTATGCTACCTTGCTGCATCCTTATTCCTCCCGAGTTGCCATCGTTGCTGCCAGGCAAGGGCGTATGCTAGTGTTGGGAACTTCAGATCCTTGTATGTTCAAACACTAATCGAGTGGATTATAGCCGTTGGGCCGGACAGGCGCCAGCAACCCAAATCATGAAACCCAACGAAGGGGCATGTGACGGAAATGGCTTACAATTTCATCAACATCGAAAACCGCGACGGGGTGCTGTTGATCACCATGAACGATCCTCCCACGCGGAACGCACTGAGCCCCGACATGGCCGACGAGGTCATGGAAGAATTAGATCGCTTCGAGGACGACCCCACAGCCCGGGTCCTGCTGCTGACCGGCACCGAACCAGCCTTTTGTTCAGGCGCCGATATTCGGGCGTTCAGCCAGGATATCCAGGACAAGGCATCTGAAAGCTCCCCAGGCCCGTTGCCGTGGGGCAAAATGGAGACCCGGCACGCCAGCCGCGGCCTTAAAGGCGCTTTGAGCGGCCAGGCCAGCCGTCTCCCTCTGCGCATCCACAACCTCCAAAAACCGTCCATCGCTGCGATAAACGGCCATGCCATGGGAGTGGGCATGGGGTTGGCACTGGCATGCGATATTCGCTACGCTGCGGAAAAAGCCGTCTTCTCCGAAGCCTTCTCACGTATGGGCCTCATACCCGGTGACGGCAGTTCCTGGCAGTTACCACGCATGATAGGAGCTGGCAACACCTTGCTACTCCAATACACGGGCGACCGGATAGATGGGGCCGAAGCCTACCGGTTGGGAATCGTGAGCAAGCTGCTCCCCGACGATAAGTTAATGGAATCGGCCATGGAACTGGCATCCCGCTTGGCCCAAGGTCCAGCCCAATCGCTGTCGTTGATCAAGTATCTGGTCCATCAAAGCATGGACATGGACTTCGAGGAAAGCCTCTCCCTGGCCCACGTGGCCCAGGAAGTGGTCAGAAAGACCGAGGACCATAAAGAGGCGGTGCAAGCTTTCTTAGAAAAGCGCCCACCCATATTCAAGGGCCGCTAGGCCTTATTAGTGCACGAAGTGGCGGATAGGGAAATGTAACGGAGTTATAAGTCCGCGCTCCACGAAATCAGCCCTCCCGGTTTCTCAGTTGCACCCAGCGGCGACCAGTGCCATGCTCCCCGATATTAGGGGCATTGCGCGAGAGGTCAACGATTCCTGACGGTTACCCTGTCGGATCACCGATGCAGTCTTTTTACGGATGTGGTTGGCCCGAGACGCCGAGGGCTGAGCGGCTGGGCCTGGGGTTCAGACTGAGTAGCTAAACATTACCGATGGAAGCTTCTAAACGCGGGCGTGGTAGGTGTCCATGAGCATGGCCGATCCGAACACCACAATCGGGTTCGTGCCCTAGCCGAACCCAATAAGAACGGAACCGGAAGCCGGTACCATCACGTAAATCTGCTAGATGCCGTCTACTCGTCGCTTTAGACAGCCCGCCGCCTATATATCCACTCAGTCCGTGAAGCCCGTGGTCTCCCTCCATTCTAGATAGGCCTTGAGGCCTGATGACATGTCGCGAGCCATGGAGAACCCTAGATCGGCCTGGATGCGGCTGGCATCGCGTACCGGCGGCGGCAAGATATTGAGCTGCTCTTGGACTTGAGCATCCACGACCCGAACTGCCGGCCGCAAGGCTATGAGGTTTGTGATCACTTCTTCCAGAGCGATAGCCCGGCCTGCAGAAACATTGTACACATCGTGGGGAAGAGCGGGTGCATCCAAAACTTTCTGGATTCCAGCGGCCACATCGCCCACAAACGTATAGTCTCTGGCCATGCTGCGGTCTTCGACCACAATGGGCTCATTGCGCACCACGTTTCCCGTCCACTGGTACAAGAGCGACATACGGGTGCGATGGCTTGTAACCCGTTCCATTGGACCGTAGGGATAGCTCAGCCGTACGCTGGCCGTCTCGAAACCGTACAGTTCTCCGTACCTGCGGGTTAGCAATTCACTAGTGTATTTGCCCACCGCGTAGAGGTTACGGGGGCGGAGCGGCGAATCTTCGTTCACCAATGCGACCCCGGGCACTGCATCACCGTAGACGGCCTCTGAACTGACGTAGACGAACCGCTTAAGGTCAGCGGCCACGGCCATGTCCAACAGGTTAGCCGTGCCTTCGATATTAATGCTGATGATATCCCGGCTATGACGTGCCTCCAGGTTGTCTGCCCGGCTGGGGGTGAAGACTGCAGCGTGGACGATTTTGTCGATCGGGCTGGCGGCCGTCACCTGGCGAAGGTCATCCAATTTCAGGATATCGCCCTGCACAAAGGTCACACTGTCCGCCCAGGGGTCCAAGTAACTCCGGAGAAGCGCGTCAGCCGGGGTCAGGTCGAAACAAACGACTTGGTGGCCTTGCTCCAATATGCCCCTAACGATGTTACTACCCACAAACCCGGCGCCGCCGGTTACCAGGGTCGACATTTTTCTTCTCCCGCTCAATCAGTCGTCTTGGCCGGGGTGTCAGCCGGATTGGCGCATCGCCAAATACCATTGAGGCACCTGGGTGTCGCTGCCTTCCCAGGTCCGCTGACACTCACAATTAGGTTGTTGTGGTATGTTCCTGATTGCGTCCCTGATGATGGGGGTCAGTTCTTCAGGCGTAACCCTAACCCAGTCCTTTTGGGCGCTAACTCCGGCCGAGTCCGAAATCCAGCACAGGCCCGCGAAGCAGATCTCCAGCTCTCGGAAATACACGACCTCTGGATAAACCGTGGTGCAGACGATGTCTGCTCACCAACGGCGGTAGGCCTCAATTTCGGCCGATGTTTCGTTGTGCGGGCCCTGCACGCATATGTTGACGGCCTGGTCGAGCACCCGCCGCTGACTGTTGCGGCGGGCGGCATCGGCCAGTGACGCGCGGACCTCAGGACAAAAGGGCACCATCATTTTCGCCCGCGGCCAGACGGACTCATCGGCGAAAATAGTGGTGGGCTTACGGTCGCACATCTTGATGTAGTCATCATAGACCACCAAATCTCCCACATTCAGGTCGGTATTGACTCCACCGAAGCCGTTTAGCGTGATGACCCGGCGTACACCCAATTGTAGAAAGGCCAGGGCATGGGAAGCATGAGATACCACGTCGGAAGCTAGGTTCCCTTCCCAGCCAAAGCGGCGTATATAGGCCACTGATTGGCCGCCGGCAGTGCCGTTCAAGACCAGAACGTCGCCGTATCTAGTAGAAACGGTCGTTCTTTCCAGTTGGTCCTCCAATATGGCCTCGTACCTGGACGCACCGAGAATGCCGATCACTTGAGAACTCCTGGCGATTGTTCTTTCGACCCAGATCGATATTACTACTTGAGGCGCCCGGGATGATAACTAATGGGCTAAAATCAATAGTCGCATCTGGAACCGGAGCGCCAGTGCCGTCAAACACGATCTGAAGGGCCGCATCCGAACCCGAACCGCAGGGCATTGTGTACGAGCTGGCCCCGGTTTTAGAGAGGCCGTGAATGATCACCGACTTATACGGGTAGCAGCGGAACACGCACAATTATGGGGTCTAGCGCTGTTGATATCGAACAAGATTGTGCCTACAAAGCCCGAGTTGAAATTCGCCAACAATATAGCTTTTCTCAGAGTCCAATCA
>CAZYBD010000066.1:0-12033 GCA_964645515.1 uncultured Dehalococcoidia bacterium
TATTATTGCGGAGTGTGTTATTTTCATCTTGGTAGGCGAAGGTTGCGAAAACATATCCTTCGCCGGGTGCCAGGCACATTCCTGCCATACCAACCTCGCCAGAACCTGAAGGTAGCTCGTGCCTCGGCTTTAGGCTGAAGAAGTCTTTAGCGAAGGTAAACACGCTCCGGTCGTTGGTCACTACCTTTATTGTCCCCCGAATTTCTGTGACGAAATAGAGAGGGGCTTTGGGTGAGGGGCCGGGATTTGGGACGAAGGCTATGGATGTGGGAAATTGGAATCCCTGGCTGTCGATATCGATGTTAAAGCCTTTCCGAACGGCCCAATCGCTCCTCACATCAAACTGGTCTTGCGAAGCTGGAAAAGCAGATGCTCGGAATGCTATTGATCCGGTGGTGAGCAGGAGGGCTGCCAATATTATGATTGTTAGTCGAGTGAACATCAGTATTGTCCCGGCTCAGCAATTTCGACTGGGATGGGATCGGACACGAAGGCTGGCGACACACAGAGGTCAGCATGAGTCGAGTTGGCAGATTTGATAGACGGCACTGAAAGTTCTTTAATACCAGCCGGCACGGAGCGTCTACTCGGCTAAAAAATACGACGGGAACATATCACAATTCCGAATTGCAACTTTACTTAGATGAAAAGCTTAATTGAGGTTCCGTCAGAAAACATTCTCTTCTATTTGCTTCAGCAGCGGCAAACGGCGCGCTAAAATCTCCTGCGTCGGACCCATTGCCTACCACGAATTCACCAGATATCTCGGGGGGAACCTCGGTAACTAGCCGAGAGCGAATAGGCATAGAGAAACGACGTTTTCGATTCTGGTTCTCTAGCCGCCAAGCATACGTATGTACCAGTAGACCTACGGGGCATAGGCTGTCATATCCAACATGGACTGGGGCAGATATTGACTGCGATTTAAAGCGGACCCTGAGCCGAACCTAAACCTCTTAACTTTGATTGCTCGCTCGCTACCCAGAGAATGGAAGAGTGCTCATAACTATTCGGTGTAAGATCAAATATGAAAGTTGACGCCGTTGCAAACAACAACCTAATCAGCGTATTTGAAGGAAAATACGGCGAGGGCTTTGGATGTGAACTAGACTATAGGTGGCTTAGGCGAATACAGAATCTTAGAACTAATTGGAACGACGCGGAGGTGCAATGTCGTATCGGCTTTATTAGAAAACCGAGCCCATACTGGTCTGATTTTTATGCCGCCTTTTATTCCTCCGCTTTTCATTTCACCATGGGACTGGTCAGTTTCGATGTCTTTTTAAACACCTGTTATCTATTTTCCACCTCGCTCATCCCTCGGCGAACAACCATGGGATCGATTCCCAGTTCAACGGCTCTATGCCTGTCTAGTTCCGCTTTAGAATCATTTCCCAGCCCGGCGTGGGCCACGGCGCGGTTGTAATAAGCAATCCCTAGGTTAGGGTCCACTTGGATTGCCCTGTCTAAGTCCTGGATTGCTGACTCATATTCACCCAATTCGCGGTAGGCGAAACCTCTGTTGTTGAAGCCTAATGCGAACAGTGGTTCTTGGCTGATCACTAGGCCGAAATCGTCAATGGCGAGTTGGAACTGGCTCTGTTGGATCCAAGCTAGTCCTCTATTGTTGTAGGCTACGGTCAATCCAGGGTCGATCTCTATCGCTTCATTGAAATCCCCTATGGCTTCCTGGAAACGGCCGATGGAGTAATAGATGGATCCACGATCGAAATAGTATTCGGCTACGTTGGGTGTAAGTAAAATTGCCTCGCTGTAATCTTCGACGGCTCGTAGGAACTGCCCTTGCTCGGAGTGGATCAGCCCCATAGCTGCGTAAGCTTCTTGAGGCCGCGCGTGTACGTCTATGGCCTTTTGGAGGCTGACTAGCGACCGGTCGTTGCGATTCAGATCGGCGTGGGCCTCCGCCTGGATTAAATACGCTTGGTAAGAGCGGTCGGTCCCAGCAGTGATCCCCAAAGACCGCTCCAAAACCTTCAATGCCTCTTCTGGGCGGTCGACCTGGATGTACGTCTCGGCCACATAGTTCAATATGGGCCAGCCGTTGGGGATCATGCTGGCAGCCTCCTGCGAATATCGGATCGAGTCGTTGAGCAGCGATTCATCTTCGGTTAACATTCCCAGGTCGAGGGCCGACCCGGCGGCGGCTAGACGAGCGGGTGCGTGATTTGGCCGTTCTTTAAGCCACTCCAGATTCCATCTATGGGCATGTCGGGCGAGGCAGGCGGTTAAGACCGTGGAACCGGCCAGCTGCGGGCAATTCAGTATCTCTTCGTCTCCGTCCTCAGCCACTGCTACGGCGAACACTGAAGCCCTTATTGAGCGGTAAGTCGATACGTCAGGTGCCAAATTGATGGCGCGGCCCAAGGATTCCAGGGAAGCGGTAAGGTTGCCGTTACTAAAATTGGAGGCCGCTCCGTCGGCTATGATTGCGGCCCGCACGTAGTTGACAGACTTGAACCAGGTGAGAGTCCCCACGCCGATGGCCAGTACGGCCACACAGGCCAATATTCCCCAAAATTTCGCGGATGCTAAAACTGAACTCACATCTGCCTTGACTGAACCCCGAGTGGGGGCGGTGCGGCGTGGGCGGCTGGCTTGGTTCTCCGTCTCGAGGTCTGCTGAAGTTTCGTGATAGCGCAGCAGCACTACCAAAAGGGCCAACGACACCCAGAACACCATGATGTCGGAAACTCTGGCTACGCCGACCATCTGCTCTAGCATGCGGCCGGCAATCGCTGCCATCAGGCCGATCATCAGGAGTCGGCTTGCGGTTGAATAACCGGACCGGCGCCCCCGCAGGTGGTAGACTCCGGCGGCGATCGGTACCAGGAATAGACCCGCCGAAGTAAGCAAGCCCAAAAATCCTTGTTCAACGGTCTGGTGGATAAAGAAATTATGGGCGTTGATGGCATCATTTGGCAGGAACGCTCTGGTCGTAGGTTCACTCTCCAAAAGGTATGCGCTTCTGAACATCTCAGGCCCGTAACCTAACAGCGGCCGGATCGGTAAGGCTATTAGGCGGTCGAATTCGTACCAAGGGTGGTTAAAGACCAACTCTTGGGAACTCTTCCAGAGCCGAATCCGTCCATCAAGGCCTGCCGCTCCACCGGCGCCTGATGCCGCCGCGGCAATGCGCTGGGCCGCTGCCTGAGGAGCCCGGTTGGCGGTGTCGGAACCTGGGGAGTCGCCTTTAGGTATGGCCAATACCGCTATCGTCAAAAGGGCAGCTATCCCGAAAACCAACACAAGTCTTGCCAGGTCTCGTCGCTCCACTACCATGAGAGACCCCGCGAAGACTAGGCATAGGGCAACGGCAGTGCCGCCCCAGGGGCCCCTGCTCAGGGTGAAGATCAGACCCAATAGTAGGGCCGCTAGCACGGCCGATAAAATCGCCAGTTTCCAAGAGAACGTGAATCTAGTTAAGGGGCCGGATAGATGGCCTCCGGCCCATGCCATGCACATCGGAATAGCGATCACAATCACGGAACCAGCGAAGATCGCGTTGCCCAAGGTGGAAGACGACCGATTGGTGTTGATGGGCTCCCGGAGATCAAAAAAATCGTTTCCGAAATATTGGAATATCGAATAGGCGGATACCAAGATTGCCATTAAGATAACCGCTCCAACCAAGCGGTGGACCTGCGCTAGGGTCTTCACATTGGTCGATATGACCGCAAACAATAAAACGTACGCCAAGACCGTGTACGCCCCGTAGCTGTCCTGGCCCGGCACGTCGCCCCACAGGCTGACTTGGTACGATGGGGAAAGGGCGGCGCTAAGCGCCGTAGTCGCGAAAAAGAGCAGGGCGGTGACGGTTACCCAATGGCTTGGACGGATCTTTAGCTCACGTAGGAAGGTCGATAGGCTTCGCCCGAGGCGGAGTCCCGGGTTTGCGGTGGTATTGTGGTAGGTAGCCTCAAGTGACCATTTTGTCAGCCAAAGAATCAGCATCAGAGCCACGAGGGTTCTCAGGAGAGCTATCTTCGGCAATTCGAAGGAGCCGATAACCGAGGACCACTCGCCGAAGTCACGCCCGAGAAACACCAACGGGACCAGGAGCACAGCCATCAACCAGAGCAACTCCATCCCGCGGTTGACCCAGATAACAACCTGCTTCGGACTGAACGCTGGATTCGTGGTGGATTTCGCGTCGGTCGTGATGATTCTCAATCCTTACGGTTTGTGTGCCAATAGGGGAGCACCAGGGATTTTTGACAGCTATCAGACTGGAACAGGAGCAAAGAGCAACAACGCTGTGTCCGCCCGATGGTTGCCATCATATAACCTACTGCCTCTCGGGGACATTAGAATTTGACCATCAAGTAGGCAATCTAATTGGTAACCGGTCGGAACGTGCAGTAGTGGTGGTCAAGATAGTGATGGAAGCGAGATTTATGGAAACTGGTCGGGTTAACTCGTGGGAGGTACCGCCTGCGAGGGTGACGGCCTCCGGTGGTCAGTGGCGCCCAAACATATCGTTGGAGCGTATAGCGTCCGCCGGCGTGGTGCCGTTTGGGGCGGCCATTTTGGATTGGGATTCGGTGTGGCCGTGATCAAGCTTGATCCGTGGAAATCGACGCCCACGTCCCCGGCGCTTGGTGTACTCTTGAACCACCGCCATAGAGGTCTTGTCCGGGTGGTGCCGAGCGGTCGATTCCTCGTCGATTACGTTAGCTGCGATTAGCGGCACCTCATCATCCCAATCATAGCTAGGCATAATGAAATTTAGCCCGGCCGGCGTGGGCCCTGCCGGGATGTTGTTATTAGCGATCACGGCATTGACGGAGTGCTCTCCCCCGTAATGCTTAACGATGTTCAAGTGGTCTCTCACCGTAAAGCCCTCGGTTTGTCTCGGTTCTTCGGCAACGTTGCAAACGTAGACTTTGAAGGCATTCGAGTCTGAGAGGGCGCTGGCAATCTCGGAGATCAACAGATTGGGCACGATACTGGTGAACAGGCTACCCGGCCCCAGCACAATAATGTCCGCTTCTTTGATCGCCTTCAAGGCCTCTGGATGGGCCTTGGGATTTGGAGGGACCAGTGTTATGGATCTGAGGCGGTCGGCAGCCATAGCCACGTTGGACTCGCCGATCAACGTGTCACCACCCGCGGTGCTGGCCACTAAAGTAACATCAGTGGCGGTGGAGGGGATCACTCTTCCTCGGATGGCCAGCAGTTCGCCAGCGACTTCAACGCCCCGGCTGAAATCTCCCCCAATCCCGGCCAGTGCCGCGATAAGCATGTTGCCGAAGCTGTGACCGTTTAGCTGGCCGGTAGACGAAAACCGGTAGTCCATCAATTTTTGCATCACGTCTTCGGAGTCAGCCAGCGCAACCAGGCAGTTCCTAATATCGCCGGGAGGCTGAATCCCCAGCTCGTTGCGCAGACGTCCGGAGCTACCGCCGTCGTCGGCCATTGTTACGACAGCCGTAATGTTGGCGGTGAAGTGTTTCAGCCCTCGCAGCAGCCCAGGCATTCCACTACCGCCGCCGATATCAGTCAGCTTGGGGCCGGCGCCTAAGACCCGTTCCACTTATTAAGAATCGAGTAGGTTCCTATGACGGGGGCGTTGGGACACCTGCCGGAAAGAACGGAGCAGCCCGATCAAAGCGATGGATACGCCGAAGACGCCGATGCCAATGAAGACCGCACCGCGCACGTAGGGGGACTCGCCTCGGAGACTAACGTTTTCGAGGAATGATATGAAGGCGGGGCCGGTCGGGATCTTGACGGCGAAAATTACTCCGACTGCGACGGCGGCGCCGGCGATGCTACCAATCGCCAACCAACGTTTTAACGACACGCCGGGGATCAGCAATATTTGTAGCGAGCGCCTCAGATTGCGTCCTGTGAACTCGGAGGGACGGTTTGTCATCTTTCCTCGCCGACCGTCCCAGTGAGAAGGACTCCGGCTGTCAATCAGGTCCATTTACCTTAGCAGAATAAAAAAATCTATGTAGTGCTCCCATGAGTGTCAAGATCGTTTATAGGACTCTAATGCGGGTCGGGATTCACAGGCGCCTACACTGAGGCCCGGGCGCTTAGTCCTTGGGAGAGTTGTCGGCCGCCGGGAGATTGGGTGCACTGGAAACCGCTTTTTGTGCCGGGTTCCTCAACAAAGGGGATAGAGCTACGCCAGCCAGGGATGCCCCCAACGCAACTGCGAATACCCAGCCGATTCCGGCGGCATCGGCGATGGCTCCCGCTAGGGGCGGAGACACGATGGACCCCAGGTTGGCCCCAATGGAAATCAGGCTGAACGCTGCTGCGGCAAAACGAACCGGTACTCGGTCTCCGGAGCCTGCGGCGCACAGTGTGAAGGCGGCCCTCAAGGTCAGTCCCAGCAAAATAGAGGCTATAACAAACGCCGCTATGGCAGGGCTAAACCACAGCAAGATGAACCCCAGACCCTGTATTAGAAAACTCAAGCCAAAGGCGGGCCCGCGCCCTAGGCGATCGGACATGCGACCCCACAGGATGCTGCTGGCCCCGGCCAGGATTCCGATCAGCAGAAGCAGTTGGCCCGCAGTTGCGAGGCTCTCTCCTTTGTGCTCCAAAAATTCCCCGAAAAATGTATTGAACACGTTGCCGCCGGCCCCCGAGCAGAAGGCCATCAAGGTTAACAGCCACACGTAGGGGTTCTTGTATACCTCCAACGGCCAGGAACCATGGGTCTCGTGAGGATTGGGCGGAGATCCCGACTGGAGCTGAGTGACGGTCCCCTCTGGGGCATTGGGCCGGTCTCTTAAGAAAATGATGTCGAACGTGCCTACTACCAAGGCCATGGCGCCGACAAGGAACCAAGTATGACGCCAACCCGAATCGGGGCTGCTGTCTACCAATTGAGGCACTATGAGGCCAGAAAATACGAACGCCAGACTGCCGCCGGCGCTGAATAGTCCGGCGACCATCCCTCGAGTCTGCATCTCGAACCAAGGTGCTATCAATCCGATCATGGGGATCATGGCGAACCCGAACCCCAGGCCCATGAGGGCCATCCCGGCTAACGCGACAGCATAGTTCGGAGCGTAACCCAGGAGCAGCATAGAAAGACCGGTGCCGACAGTGCCAACTCCCACCAGGTAACGGCTCTCCATGCGGGCGGCAAGGATCCCGGCCAGCAAACACGACGCCATCCTGACCACACCGAGGACTGTTAGCAGCAGTCCGGCCTCGGTGTTGGAAATACCCAAGTCGTCCTTCATGGAAGGAATGGTCAAACTATGGGTAAATTCCATGAATCCCGTGATCAGGATGACGAACATCCCGATGACCAAGATTACACCTGGATATCCAAACAACCATTCGGGAGCTAGACCGGCGAATTTACCGGTCTTCATCTAGTCTTGCAAGGGGCAAAAGGTACCTGTAGAGATTTCTTATGCAATTAATTCGGGAATCAGACACCAGTGATTAGGGGCGCGTCTGAGGGCACGGTACCCCATTATAGTCGAAAATACGAAATCCGGCGCCGAGACCAAAAGCCGATACCCGCCGATAACCGGGCATTGGAACCTGAGGGGTTGCAACTTGGTATATCTATCGATGGTTAGTTTCGATATGGACGGGACATGGGAGCGATATGATCTACAATCAAAATAGTAGAGACTGGGGTTCCAGTGTTGATGTTTTTCGGTGAGCGTTTCTCTGGATACACTCTCTAGCCTACAAGACCACCGAGTCGGCTAGCCGGAATTCTGGGCGGAGCGAAAATCGTGACAGAGTCCTTGCTGAAGTGACCGGAGTTCGTCGAGTACGTCGCCGGCAATTGGTCTGACCCAAAAGCGGCAGGTCGGCGTCGCAAAACAAATTGGCCGTTGTTATACTTGTGCCAAATTCGAATGACCGGCACCTAGACCAACGGCACAGTGGAGGTGATCTGGATGCAATGGGCATCGGCTATCTCAGAACAAATCAGCCTGGACGGCGCCATCAAGGAGTGCGCTGCCAACATCAAAGCGTCGCTGGGAGGTGCCCCGGACTTGGCGGTGGCCGTCGTTTCGCCACATCACCAGAGCGAATACGAGCGAGTGACGTCTGTATTGGGGGAAGCTCTGGGCGCGCGACACAATTTCGGTTGCTCGGGCGGTGGCGTCATAGGCAATGGACTGGAAGTCGAACAGCGCCCTGGGGTTTCGATTACGGCGGCGACGCTGCCCGACGTGGAAATTAAAGGAATGCGGCTACAGGAGCAACAGATTCCTGATTTAGACGCTGGTCCCGACAAGTGGGAAGAGCTGTTGGGCGTAGGCATGTCCGACGACCCACACTTTGTCATCCTCGCGGATCCTTTTTCCTTCCCGGTTCAAAACCTGATCATGGGTCTGGACTTCGCCTTCAGTATGGCATCGAAGATCGGCGGACTGGCCAGCGGCGCCCAGCGCCAAGGCGGCAACGCACTGTTCTTGGACAGCAATATTTTTACTAGCGGCGCCATCTGCCTGGTGCTCTCCGGCAACATTACCGTGGACACCGTGGTTGCCCAAGGCTGCCGACCAATCGGCGAACCGATGCGGATCACGTCCAGCCACCGGAACCTGCTGGCGGAATTAGACGGCAGGACACCGTTGGAAGTACTACAAGGGATGTTCCAGGGACTAACCCAACGTGACCGGGAACTGATGGGGAACTCCCTCTTTTTGGGGGTGGTGATGGACGAGCTTCTCGATAACCCGGCGCAGGGCGATTTCCTGATCCGCAACGTGGTGGGTATGGACCAAAAGACGGGAGGTTTGGCCATCGGCGAAATGTTAAAAGAGGGGCAGTTGGTGCAGTTCCACCTGCGCGACGCTGAAACGTCGGCCCAAGACCTCAATGGGGTGCTGGACCGCTATGCGGCAGATAACCGGGAGAACGAAATACCCGGGGCTCTCTTGTTTTCCTGCCTGGGCCGGGGGCAGTATCTGTACGGCCGTCCCAACCACGATACTGAGATTTTTCAAGGGAAATTGGGCTCGGTGCCGTTGGGCGGGTTCTTCTGTAACGGCGAGATTGGCCCGGTAAGCGGCACGACTTTTCTGCACGGCTACACTAGTTCTTTCGGCCTTTTCCGTCCCAAGGCATAGAAGCGAGGCCGTCTTATAGGATCCCATGTTTCCCGTGTAAAAACCCCGCTTTAATGCCCATAGCAGCGCCCATTAAAGCAGGTATTCCGGTGTCGCTTACGGGACTTTTCCGAGTCCAGGGCAGGCAGTCCTTAACGGGACTTCAGACTTGGGTGGCCGACGTCAACGCTAGCGGAGGTATACGGACCGGTGTCTGCGGGCCCAGGCCGGTTGAGTTGGTGTACTATGACGACTCGAGCAACCGTGAAGCCGTACGATCTGCCACACACCGGTTAATTGATGTGGACCGAGTGGACCTGCTTTTCGGCCCGTATTCATCGGTACTTACATTGGCCGCCGTGGAAGTGGCCGATAAGCACGGAAAACTACTTTGGAACCAGGGAGGCGCTGCGGCAGGTCTTTACCAACGCGGCTTCCGTAACATCGTCGGGATATTAACGCCGGCCACGGCTTATCTGGCCGGACTGCTGGATGCGGTACTGCTGGCGCATCCAGAAGCCGGATCGTTGCTGATTTCCAGGTCTTCTCTGGGGAGGTTCGCCAAAGACGTCTGCTTAGGTGTAGAAGAGGCTGCAGAGAGGCTTGGGTTCGAGTTGTTGCCTGAGGTAGAATTCGATCCCAGATCCGATGATTTCTCCCGAGTGGTGGCTGCGGTCGACCGTTGGAAGCCCGATGTCTTGGTGGCGGTGGGCCGCACCGAAAACGACATCGGAATGGCTAAACAGCTCGCACGTTCTAACCTGGCCATAGGAGTCGTGGCGATGGTTGCTGCCGGGATCCAGCAATTCCGCGATCAATTGGGACATAGTGCCGAAGGGTTTATCGGCCCCAGCCAATGGGAACCGGACACTGGGAACGCTGTTGATTTCAACCCCACCGGCGTTCAGGTTGCCGAGTCTCTGAGCCGAGCCGGTCACACCGCACTGGATTACCCTGCTGCCCAAGCGTACGCCGCCGGAGTGGTGGTCCAGCGGTGTTTGCGGGATGTCGATAGAATCGATGATGTCGCACTCCGCGAGGCTGCTGCTTCCTTGGACTTTTCAACTTTCTTCGGACAGTTCAAGATCGACCGGGTCACCGGAAAACAGATCGGCCACTCGACGTTGCTGGTCCAGTGGCAGGGAGGTCGTAAAGTGGTGATATGGCCTCAATCGGTGGCCACGGCACCACTGCATTTCCCGTGGAGTCCGGGACATTCGTCGTATTCTTGATACAAGGGAGCGTTAATGGAACTGGAGAACATGGTCGCCATAATTACCGGTGCTGGACGTGGCATTGGCCGGGCTATAGCCTTGGCCTACGCCAGGGAAGGTGCCCATATGGTACTAGCGGCCCGCAATATTTCGGAATTGGAAGAGACCGCCGCCCAAATTGAAAAGCTGGCCTCTCCTCCTCAGATAGTCCCGACCGATGTAACAGACCCGTCCCAGGTCGACTTCCTGGTCCAAAGTACACTGGACAGGCACTCGAAAATCGATATTCTAGTGAACAATGCGGGGATCTCCGGGCCTTTGGGGCCGATCCAGGAAAGCGATGTGGCAAGCTGGTTAGAAACCATAAATGTTAACTTAAACGGGACTTTCCTTTGCTGCCGTGCGGTCATCCCGGCGATGCTCCGTGGGGGCGGCGGAAAGATCATCAACCTCTCGGGGGCAGGAGCCAACAATGCCTGGCCTAACATGTCGGCCTATTGTTCCAGTAAGGTAGCCGTGGTGCGGCTGACCGAGGTTTTGGCTTTGGAATTACAGGATACTGGTGTCACCGTGAACGCGCTGGGGCCAGGCTCGGTGCATACCAGGATGTGGGACGAGATGACGGCTGCCGCTGCAGAAGTCGGGGCCACCGCGATTCACGAAACGGGTCTGCGAGTGACCTCCGGCGGCGGCGCGTCCATCGACTACTGCGCCGATCTCGCCGTGTTCTTGGCCAGCGATGCGAGCGGAGGACTTACCGGGCGGTTGATTTCGGCCGCCACCGATGAGTTCCGTTCCCTTCCTTCAAAAATTCCGGCGGTAATGGCTTCGGAGGCCTGCACCTTGCGGATGGTTGGCCTTCAATAGATGAGCCGCCTGAGTAACCATGCACGGGTGACATAATGAGAATGAGACGCGGTGGCCAGCACCGCGTCTCATTCTCATTATGTCGTTCTTTCTACGCTGCCGGGTTAACTCTCCAATTTAACGGGGTTGCTCAGCACTCCGATCCCTTCAATCTCAACCTCGCAGACATCTCCATCTTTCATCTCACCGGGCTCGCCCGGGGTTCCGGTATATATTAAGTCGCCGGCTTCCAAGCTAACGAATTGGGTTGTCCATTCGATTAGAGTCGGAATGTCGAAGATTAAGAAGGAGGTGCTCTCCTCTTGGACCTCGTTGCCGTTTATTCGGACGGACAACCTGACATTGTGGGGGTCCAGTTCAGTTTGGATGTATGGGCCAGCTGGCGAGAAAGTGTCGGAAGACTTGGCCCGCCACCAGTTGCGGTCGTCCCGTTGCCAGTCGCGAGCGCTTACGTCGTTTCCACAGGTGTAGCCTAGGACGTGGTTCATTGCGTCGGCCTTGGAAACATTGCGGCACCTGTCTTTGATCACCACTACCAATTCACCTTCGGCGTCCAGTTTCTCGGTGCCTTTGGGGCGAATGATCGTTTCGCCGGGGCCGATCAACGAGGTCGGGGTCTTGTAGAAGACCATGGGCTCGGTGGGGCCTGGGCGGTCGTGCAGGTGGCTGGAGTAGTTGAGCCCGATTGCCAGAATCTTGGTGGGCTTGGTGGGTGCCAGCAACTCTACTTCGGAAACTTTGTGGATGTGATCGGAAACTGTGAAATCCTCGAAGGGGCTGGTACTTAACTGGTGGACCGAGTCTCCTTCGACAGCGCCGTAGCTAACCTCGCCGTGGGCCAGATATCGGGCGATTCTCATTGGTTTCTCCTCTTACAATCGAATTGG
>CAZYBD010000067.1:0-10917 GCA_964645515.1 uncultured Dehalococcoidia bacterium
TGCCGGATTTTCCGACCCCGCCGAGAGAGTGCGCGAGTCCAACACGCGCGCCGATCATTTGATAGCCCTGTTAGAGGACGTCTCAGGAGCCGTCCAGCGGCTGTGGGAGATGCTGCCGGTTCCAGAGCCCGTCATAGACCAAGACCTCTGGACGATACCCTATGAGCGATACAGCAACCTGCAGGGCGGTGACGAGGATGACCGATAACCAGGAAGCGACCTTGGGCGCTCCCACCGTGGCGATCCACACCCACGGCTGCAAATTGACCCAGTCCGACAGCCAAACGTTGGCCAGGCAATTCCAAGAGTCCGGCTATCGGATTGTGGTCTCCCCCAGCCAAGCAGACGTTGTGGTGCTCAATTCCTGCACCGTGACCGCCACAGCAGACGCCAAAGCTCGCCAATTCCTGCGGGCGGCGCGACGCGCCAACTCCAACGCTGTGGTGGTCGCCACTGGCTGCTACGCCCAGAGGTCGCCTGATACGCTTCAGGAATTGGACTCAGTGTCGTTGGTGTTGGGGAACACTAAAAAGCCGGGGTTGGTGGAGGCTGTTACCGTCGCATTGAATCAGAACGAGGGGTACGTTAGACCCGCAGGGACGAGTTTAAAACCCGCCCCTGTTCCACGAGATAACTCTTTTGGGGACGCTAGGAAACCCGGTGGTGCCGGAGGCCGACACCGGGCCATGGTCAAGATACAGGAAGGCTGCGATCAAGTCTGCGCCTACTGCATTGTTCCAAAAGTGCGCGGCCGTGAGCGGAGCATCCCGCCGGAGTCGGTAGTCGATGAGATAAACCGTCATTGCGCCGAAGGTCACCAAGAGGCAGTGTTGACTGGGACTCAACTGGGCACCTATGGGTTTGACATCCCGGGAGCCAGTCTGGTCCGTTTGGTACGCAGAATATTGGAAGAGACCTCCATAGCCCGGTTGAGAGTGTCGTCGCTACAAGCCCAAGAAATAACTCCGGAACTATTGAAACTGTGGAGAAATCCGCGGATATGCCCACATTTCCACATTCCCCTGCAGAGCGGCAGCGACCCCGTACTCCGGAAGATGGGCCGGCGCTACGATACGAGCCGGTTCTCCGAAACCGTGGCGCTGGTGCGCAAAATGGTGCCTGATGCCGGCATGACTACCGATGTTATCGTGGGGTTCCCCACTGAAGGTGACGCGGAATTTGAAGCAGGGTACCGGTTCGCTAAATCGATGGCCTTCAGCGATATGCATGTCTTCCCGTATTCCGCGCGGCCAGGTACGTCGGCCGCGCATTTCGGAGAGCAGGTGAACGAGGGCATAAAACGAGAGCGGATGACCCGGATGCTTGATCTGGCCGCCGACGGGCACCGCTGTTTCCGTCAAGCGCAGCTTGGTTCAGTCAGGAGCGTACTATGGGAACCCCAACCCTCAGCCAACGACCGGTCCATCTGGCACGGTCTCTCCGACAACTACATCAAAGTACGCGTCGCCTCTCGCCGCCGGTTGGCCAACACGATCACCGATGCCCGCTTGGAACAAATAGACGGCGACACAGTGTCGGCGGTCATCGAATGACGAACCACTGAGAACCACGACGGACGATCGCCCAGCCTCCGCAGCAAAGGTATTTCTGACCGCGCGTTGATTGGGCTAAATGTCGACTGGGCGTAGGAACCCCATCTCGCCCCGACGCTCAAGATATCCAGCCCGGATATCGTGGCCGTGGGAGAAGACCAGCAACCAGCCCTGACGTTCCGCTTGGTTCAACAGATCTCTCTTTTGCTCCAAGGTTACTTCCGGGGAGCTGTCGAATGCGGAAATAGCCACCAAATTCAGATGGTGTGGCGTAGGGACAATGTCCCCCAGGAAAACCACTCTCTCGCCGCCGTGGTTGAACATCACCATCTGGTGGCCCAGGGCGTGGCCGTCGGTTACCACCACGTTTAAACCGGGCAAGATCTCCGAGTCCCCATCCAAGAGCTCCAACTGCCCCCGCTCGTCAATGGGCAGGAAGTTCTCTGACCGGTGGACGTCATCGGCTCGCTCGTTGGGGTGGCAGGCCTCGTCCCAGCACTTCCCCTGGACATAGTACTTGGCCTTGGGGAAAGTTGGGACCAGATTTCCGGCTCGGTCAAGACGAGTGCAACCACCGGAGTGGTCGAAATGTAGATGGGAAAGAATTACCGCGTGTATGTCTTTGGGAGTGAGATTCACGCCCTTTAGCCCTTTCAGCAGGCGGCTGGGCACTAATCCCAGGTTTTCCTTGTCGGTATCCACATCTTTGGAGCCGATACCGGTATCCACTAACACGTTGTGCCCGCCAGCTTGAAGCAGCAGGCAATTCAGGCCTAAGGTCATCCGGTTCTTACGGTCAGTAGCTACGCTGTTCTCCCAGGCCACCTTCGGCACCGGGCCAAACATTGAACCGCCATCCACTTTTATGACCCCATCACTGATGATTTTAACAGCCGTCGACATCATCGTACCCAAACCCTCATTCAATAAAATTGAATAGCGCACCCCGCCGAGGCCGGTCCAGGAAGAAAGCCGTAGTACCTAATGGGACATGTACTCAATAAGGGCGTTTAGCATTGAGAGAATAGTGCTTCAGGGACCAAAGAACCGACACTAAGACAAATGCTTCCAACGGGGCCGTTTCGAATCCTTGTTTCTACTGCCAGGTTAGCCCGGCTACGAATTTCTCTATCTACGCACTCCTCCAAATGTAGATAAATCCTGGGACAATCGGCCGGCCGTTTGACGAAATGGACGGCCAGTCAGGCGAATGCAATGCCAACCACACAAACCCTGCCCCACTCTCTCCCATTAACCAGTAAGACGATAATATAGGCCCCTGGCGGGTTGTCAAGAGTTAAAATATCAAAATTTTTGTAGAATTCTAATACCAGTTCCAATTGTCTACCAATAGCGTAGGAACTGTGGTTATTTTAGGTCATTTCGGCCCTCTGGGCAGAGGGCGAGACTGGACCCCAATGTTGGGGCAGTCGGAGCAACGTTCCAATCTGAGCTAGCCACAGTCTCTGGGGGCTGGTCTATAGGAAGACGATTCAAATGAGAAATCCCCGATTTACCATTATCAGCCTTCAGACACCGCGCCGCGAACCAGCGAATTGATTTCGATCCCCCTTCCGGTTAGTCTGTAGACCTACCATACATGACCGGAAACGATACCCCAAAGCCTCAGCTCTACTACGGCTGGTACATCGTGGCCACAGCGATGTTCATAGCCTGCGTGACCACCGGCGCCAGGAACAGCTTCGGGATTTTCGTAATCCCGATGAGCGAAGAGTTCGATTGGAACCGGACCACCATCTCCGTCGCTGCTGCCATAGGCTGGCTGGTCAACGGCGTCACGCAGCCCTTTTTGGTGCATCTCTTCGATCATTTCAACGGCCGCAAGATTATTCTGACTAGTTTAATAGTGGTCGGGCTAGCCACCATCGCTCTGAGCCTTACCTACCACTTCCTCTTCCTGGTCTTTATTTTCGGCTTCGTAATGTCCACCGCAATGAGCGGTGCTTCTCAGGGGACATTGGGTCCGTTGCTGACCAAGTGGTTCCAACGCTGGCGGGGCACTGTATTAGGGTTAAACACTGCTGGAGCGTCCCTAGGCGGACTGATGCTGATCCCCTTAGGCGCTTATCTCCTGGACCTGACCAACTGGCGGATTACCTGGGTCGCCTTGGGTCTGATCTTCCTAGTGTTGGCAGTCCCGCTGGCCTTCAAATTTGTCCGGAACGACCCAGCTGAAATGGGACTACAACCCGATGGTGCTTGGGACTCGAAAAATAGCCCCTCCAAAAAAAGTCGCCGTGGGCCATTCGAAGTAGAACATTGGAGACAATCGTTCAGGTCTCCGCCAATGTGGCAACTCTCTGCAGCCTACACTGTATGTGGAGTAACCACCGGGATAATTTCCACCCATTTCGTCCCGTTTGCTGAAGATAAGGGTGCGTCTCCAATGATGGCGGCGTTTATCTTCGGTTACATGATGTTCCTGAACGTCGTGGGCGGGGTAGGGGCCGGGATTATTGCCGATATTTTCGGCCGAAAGAATGTTCTAGGTACCGTATATCTGGTGAGAGGGCTAGCGTACCTATTACTGGTAACCTTGTCCGGTACCACGAGTCTTTGGGCGTTCGCAACCTTGGCGGGATTCTCTTGGATAGCCAGCGTCCCGGTGACAACATCATTGACTGCTGATGTTTACGGTCAGAGAGCTCTTGCCACCATTTCCGGGATTTCGTTCCTTTGCCATCAAGTTGGGGCATTCCTCAGCATCCTGTTGGCCGGCGTTCTCTTTGACTATACCGGTTCCTACATCCTGCCTTTCGCCGTCGCAGGTTCGCTGCTCTTTCCGGCATCACTGGCAGCATTCAGTATCAACGAGCGGAAGTATTCCGTACGCTACCAGCCGTCGATAGCCGGGGCAGGAGCAGGCGACCGAGGCAGCTTGTTATAACGCTAGGGAACCGCCAAATTGTTTCACTCCCTAGAATATCAAAATCCGTTGGAAAAACAGGAAGAGTAAGAACCAAAAGGCGTGAGAGAAAGAACTAATCACAAGCGGGGTCGCCTTCTACTTCGAAGAACGATCCATGCGAGCCCAGGTGTCCCGCAGCGGCGTCGTGCGATTGAAGACCAGGGCATCGGTAGTAGAGTCGATGTCGACGGCAAAATAGCCCTGCCTCAGGAATTGGTAGCTGTCACCAGGCTTGGCCTCAGCCAGACTCCGCTCAACTTTGCATGAGGACAGAACCGTTAACGAATCAGGATTAATGCTGTCAGTGAAATCCCCATCGTCGGAAACATCGTCCGGATCACCTTTTAGGAACAAGTGATCGTAGAGCCTAATTTCTGCGGTAACAGCATCAGCAGCGGAAACCCAATGGGAGGTGCCCCGAACTTTACGTCCGTCGGTCGACGTTCCTCCCTTGGTATCGGGGTCGTAAATGCAACGCAATTCCACAACCTCGCCATTAGCACCCTTAATCACATCGGTACAAGTGATGTAGTAGGCATCCTTGAGTCGGATTTCCTTGCCGGGCGATAACCGATAGAATTTGGGGGGCGGATCCTCACGAAAATCGTCCTTCTCAATATACAAAGTCCGAGAGAATGCGACGGTTCGGCTGCCCATTTTCGGGTCTTCCGGATTGTTGACCGACTCCACCTCTTCCACTTGACCCTCAGGGTAATTATCAATTACCACTCGCAGGGGTTCCAGCACCGCCATCACACGTGGCGCCCGTTTGTTTAAGTCTTCCCGCAGGGTGTGTTCTAGTAAGGCAATGTCCACGATATTGTCCCGCTTAGCCACTCCAATTCGGTCGCAAAAATCCCGCACAGCCTCGGGAGTGTAGCCTCTGCGCCGCAGTCCGGAAAGGGTCGGCATTCGAGGGTCATCCCAGCCACTAACGTGCCCTCCCTCAACCAACTGGATCAGCCTCCGTTTGCTCAGTACGGTATGGGTTAAGTTGAGCCGGGCAAATTCGATCTGCTGGGGATGGTAAATTTCCAACTCGTCTAAGAACCAATCGTACAGCGGACGGTGGGCTTCAAACTCCAAGGTGCAGATTGAGTGTGTCACACCCTCAATGGAATCCGACTGCCCGTGAGTGAAATCATACATCGGGTAGATACACCAATCGTCGCCGGTGCGGTGGTGTGAAGTCTTGAGAATCCGGTACATTACCGGGTCGCGCAAGTTCAGATTGGGTGAAGCCATGTCTATCTTAGCCCGCAGGACGCAGCTGCCCTCGTCGAATTCTCCGGCCCGCATGCGCGCAAACAGGTCAAGGTTTTTGCCCACCGAGCGTTCTCGGTAGGGGCTCTCTTTCCCGGTCTGAGTCAGAGTGCCGCGGTACTCCCTAATCTCGTCACCGCTGAGGTCGTCGACGTAGGCCTTCCCATTCTGTATCAGGTCTATGGCAAAGTCGTGTAGCTGCTGGAAGTAGTCTGACGCGAAAACCATATTGTCGCCCCAGTTCCAGCCCAACCAGCGGACATCTTCCTGGATCGACTCGACGTATTCCACCTCTTCTTTGGTGGGGTTGGTATCGTCGAAGCGCAGGTTGCAGTGCCCGCCGTTCTCGGCAGCCAGACCGAAGTTAAGGCAGATGGACTTGGCGTGACCGATGTGGAGGTAACCGTTGGGTTCCGGCGGGAACCTAGTCACCACGCGACCACCGAACTTATTGGACTTACGGTCCTCGGCAATAGCACTTCGTATAAAATCCGTCGAAATCGCCGACTCGGTCTGGGTCATTATTGTTTCACCCCTAGGTGTTAAAGCAGTCAGCCAGCCGCTCCATGGCAGACTTGACTCGGCTAATGGTCCGGTCTTTCCCTAGAACTTCCATGGTTTCGAAGAGAGGCGGCGATACATCCCGGCCGGTGGCAGCGACCCGCAAAGCGCCGAAGAACTGGCGGCGCGAGAGTGAAAGACGCTCCCCAGTGGCGCCCAAGAGTTCCTCCAACTGCTGATGATCGAATGTATCCGCCGCTGCAAGGTCTTCCAAGGCGTTTTCCAGCGCCGTCAGGGTAGACTCGCGGTCCATTCCTTTCTGTATCAGCTTTACGGCGTCAAAATCGTCGCTGGTCCGGAAGAAATATGAAGTCAGGTCTTCGGCCTCGTCCAGTCGCTTGATACGCTCCTGTATCAGGGGAGCGATCCGCTTCAGGTATGCCCGATCTTTCGCTGACAACGCACGCTCTATGAACGGGACCAAATGTTCTGCCAACTGATCCGGAGACAACTCACGGATGTACACGCCGTTCATCCACAGCAGTTTGTCTTGGTCGAAGATGGCGGCCGATTTGGTGATCCGGTCCAGGGTGAAGTTATCTATGACCGCCTGGAGGCCGGTCACCTCGGTTGTGCCGTCCAACGACCAGCCCAACAATACCATGAAATTTAGCATCGCCTCTGGAAGGTAGCCCTGATCACGATAGTCTCCAATGGCTGTTGCCCCGTGGCGTTTGGACAGCTTGGCCCGGTCTGGTCCCATGATCATGGGCAGATGGGCGAACTCTGGCGGCTCGAATCCCAGGGCTTGGTAAAGCTGTAAATGCCGAGGCGTGCTGGGCAACCACTCCTCCGCTCGCATTACGTGGCTTATCTTCATCAAGTGGTCATCGGCCACGACAGCCAGGTGATAGGTAGGGAACCCATCCGACTTGAGAATAATGAAGTCATCCAGAAGTTCGTTCCGCCATTCGACGTCGCCGCGGATTAGGTCGTGGACTCGGGTGACTCCGGAGGAAGGCATGACGAACCGCACTACCTCGGACTCGGTGGCCTGGAGTCGCGGTTTCTCCTCAACACTCAAGGCGCGGCAAGTGCAAACGTTCTTCTTCGGCTCCCCTCGGTTCCCTCCCGCATTCTCCTTGCTGCAATAACAGTGGTAGGCGTTGCCCTGTCGGATCAATCTATCGACCAACTCGTGGTAGATGTCCAACCGCTGGGACTGGAAATACGAAGCGTAGGGACCATCCACGCCGGGTCCCTCGTCCCATTGAATGTTCATCCAACGCAGACCGTCGAGTATCGCTTCAACCGCCCCTGGTACCAAACGCACCTGGTCGGTGTCCTCTATCCTGACGATGAACTTCCCAGAATGGTGACGGGCGAAGAGCCAGTTGAACAGGGCCGTCCTGATGTTGCCGATGTGGGGTTGTCCTGTGGGACTCGGGGCGTACCGTACGCGGACCTCTTCGGTCAAGCTAAAACTCCCAAAATGATCCTAAGCAGGCTCGTTTTTCGGCCTGGAACCCAATTGTAGCATGCTTCATAATCGCCGTTGAACCGCCGCACGGTCTGTCCTAGCCAGCCTTTCCCTCTAGCCGTGACGAAGAGCCTCCAGGATCTGGGTCAATTCGGACGGTAATTCAGACCGCAGGTCCAAAACCCGGTGGCTGACCGGGTGCCGGAAGCTCAGGTGGTGAGCATGGAGGAAGTGTCGGCTCAGCACCGGGTGGCGTTTACCGTAGACACTGTCTCCGATCAACGAGTGCCCTACATGGGCCATATGCACCCGTATTTGATGAGTACGCCCTGTCTCCAAGTAAAGTTCCAACAGGCACGACCCTTTGAAACTTTCCAGGACTCTGTATCTGGTGCGGGATTCGCGCCCACCGGCCACTACCGCCATGCGGGTGCGGTGCCGGGGGTGCCTGCCCACCGGCGCATCCACCAAGCCTTCATGCTGCTTCGGCACACCCGCAACCAAAGCCAGGTAACCTTTGGTCACCGTGCGGTCCTTAATCTGGGCCGATAGACCGTGGTGAGCCAGGTCCGTCTTGGCTGCCACCATCAACCCCGAAGTGTCTTTATCCAGTCTGTGAACGATCCCGGGCCGCAACTCGCCGCCGACCCCTTGGATGTCGGGGCACATGGCCAGTAGAGCGTTTACCAATGTGAGGTCCGGGTGCCCCGGACCCGGGTGCACTGCCAGGCCGGCCGGCTTATCAATCACGACCAGCTGTTCGTCTTGATAGACGACGGCCACCGGTATATCTTGGGCGACAATGCCCGCCGGTCGTGGCGGTGGCACCGACAGTTGCACTAGGTCGCCGGACCTTACCTTGTGAGCCGGTTTTACCGCTAATCCGTTGACCGTCACCTGCCCTTCGGCGATGAGGCGGCGGAGACGACTGCGGGTGATTCCTACTCCTACGCCTGCTAGATAAAGGTCCAACCTGGACTCTGCCTCATTCACCTGAAACTCACGGGGCAGAGGAGTCGCGGTCATGGCCCTGGGTCCTGTTGGCCGTCATTAGGCACCGTGGCAGACGGTAATGTGTCGATCCGCTCTCTCACCCCACAGGTTGTGCAGCGCCAACCCCCGACGACCGTCCGCATTTCGCCGTCGCAAATTGGACACCAGTTATTGGAGCACGCCTTTCCTTTGGGGGTATGTTCGGCGATTATGAAAATCCAGGCCAGGATCACTAAGCCACAAACTATCGACGCGTCAGCCAAGTTGAACACCGGCCAGGGGCCGACGTCCACCCAGTCGGTCACATGGCCCAAACGGAGCCGGTCCAGCAAATTCCCCACCGCACCGCCCATTTGGAGGCCCAAACTCAAACGCAGTAACCCGGTGGGTATCCGCTGGCTGCGGTAAATGAGCAGCAAGACGGTGATGCCGATGACCGACACCAGGATCAGAGGCGTGTTCTGGTCTTGGAATAGTCCGAAAGCGCTGCCGGTGTTGAAAGTATGGGTTATCCGGACGAAACCAGTGTCAGGGAACGACTCGCGAAAGACCAGGAATTCTCGCACCAAGAATTTGCTGAACTGGTCGGCCAAAAAAACCAGTAGAACCAACTGGATTAAGACAAGGTCTTTGTATATGGGAATACGCAGGTTTTTAGGACCTCCGATCAGGTCCAGGGACGACCGTCCGAACCAATTTCCTAATAAAGACATCTAGATCTACTTCAATTGCTCGGTAAAAAACCGGCCGACTTCGGGCACTAACCGCCCTTCCTGGCCGTACCAAAAATGGTCGGCGCCTTCAAATATCTGGCTCTCCGGCGCCCGGTCAAACGTCTTGAGTTCAGCTTCCAGCTCCCCGGAATCCACCAACCGGTCTCGATCTCCGGTGAGAATCAATGTCGAGACTTTGTTTTGCTTTAACGGACTATCCACCACCGCCTGGAGTGACGGCGATACCAACGCCAGCGCATTCACCTCTTTGTAGAGTTCGGGATGATTTAGGATGACACCGGAGCCGAAGGAATATCCAGCCAGACCGACTTTGCCACGAAAGTCGGGCCAGGCTTTCATCAGTCCCACAGCACCCAGAATCTCCTGGAACTCCTTCTCCCCGCTGCTGTGTTCCCCTTCGCTGCGGCCCACGCCACGGAAGTTGAAACGCAAGGTGACAAAACCCTCTTCCACCAAGCCAAGGGCCAATGCCAGAACGACGTTGTTATCCATGGAACCACCGTGCAATGGGTGAGGGTGGCTAATTATAACGCCAGGCCAAGGCCCGCCTTGGGCGTCCGGCTGCGCCATAACTCCTTCAAAGTTGAGTCCTTCGGTTTTGAAGGTAACTGCGCTCTGACGCACACTCCATTCTCCCTAGTCGATTGATTCCATCTTAGGAGAGGCTCGGAGGCTTTGGCAAGGAGCCGGAGGCACTGGGCTGCTGGCGGCCCCCAATTAAAGGGAGAGGAGGTACTTCTGGCAACAGTCCCTTCCATCTTAAAGAGAGGCTAGTGGGGCGAACCACCGCAGGGATGTTTGACGGCGAACGGCGGACGACGGTAAGCTTCTCCAGTCGGTTCCCCAGGTTTGGGAACCATACCGCAAGAAATAATTTGGGAGCGTATCGGAAGTATGTCAATTCTGGTATTGGTAGACGTGCAAATCAAACCCGAAAAGTTTAACGACCTAAAGAGCTGGATGAAGAACAACCTGCCGGACACACGGGCGTTCGATGGTTGCAACGGACTCACCATTCAAAGGGACCAGAACGACCCCGGTCACATGGTATTCGTCGAGGACTGGGACTCCAAGGCACAATACGAGAAATATTTGGAGTGGCGCAGCGAGCGGGGAGATGTCGAAGAGCTGGTGTCCTGGACGGATGGAGAGCCCAAGTTTGTCTACCTGGACAACATTGGAGTTTAGTCTATCTGTCTTCCCTTCAATCGATGCGGGTAAACATGGCTGAGATTCGGGGAACCCAATTTGGACGCCTCGGGCACGCAGTTAATTGGGGCAATCAGACGCCTAGGAGGATTCTATGAAGCTGATCGATCTGCGCAGCGATACAGTTACTCAACCGACTGACGAGATGCGCCGTGCTATGGCGGCTGCGGAAGTGGGTGACGACGTCTTCGGTGAGGACCCGTCGATTAACGAGTTGCAAGAGCGCGCCGCAGCACTCTTAGGCAAAGAGGCGGG
>CAZYBD010000068.1:0-8506 GCA_964645515.1 uncultured Dehalococcoidia bacterium
TGGGAGATCGGCCGTTGGCACCGTGGCATTCCGCTACCCAGAGGTCAAACGGACTCTCCTTCTTTCAGCTTACGCCCTCGTGGGGGCCGGTTCTACGAGGGTCTATCCAGGTTTCAAGGTGACATCTAAATGGAGTTCGGAAGCAAGGATCCAGTCGCCGGCATCCTGTGCTGGGGGGTAGGCAACGGACCGTTGGCCACTTCGTCGTCTCAGGCGCAAGAAGTGCCAACCTGCAACCACCGCTTTAGTGAGGCGACTAATATCCAAGTCCTCACCAAAGCATTCTATTGGGTCTTCGCCTACGACGACAGTTCCCCTCAACCTACCGGAGCGCCCAAGTTATGCAAATGACGGAGGTAACCCTCTTGGCCAACCAAAAACGGCTGACAAACACCTTAATCGAGTTGATTGAGATCGACAGCCCCAGCGGCGAAGAAGACGCCATGGATCAAGCCGTGAGCCAGAGGCTCGCCTCTCTGGGGTTGGAGGTGAGTCTCGACTCCTACAACAACGTGATCGCCAAATTGCCGGGCTCTGGGAACCCGTTGCTGCTATCCGCGCACCTGGATACGGTGGAACCTGGACGTGGGATCAAGCCGGTGGTGGACGGTGAAGTGCTGCGGTCCGACGGTACCACAATCCTGGGCGCTGACTGCAAAGCTGGCGTTGCCGTTGTCCTAGAGGCGCTGGCCGCGGTGCAGGAGTCTGGTTCGGAAAACCGGGCCCTGGAAGTGGTGTTCAGTCGCCATGAGGAGGGCGGGTTGGTGGGGGCCCGTCACCTGGACTTTGGGATGCTAACCGCCGTGGAAGGGATCGTATTCGATGGAGAAGGCCCACCCAACCGCATCACGGTCGCCGCGCCTTCGCAGAATGTGGTTACTGCGAATATCACAGGGCGGGCAGCCCACGCCGGCTTGGAACCGGAAAAAGGGTTATCGGCCATTCTGATCGCCGCCGAAATACTGCCACGCTTGCCCTTGGGCCGCATAGACGGGGAGACAACCTCGAACATTGGCCGATTGGAAGCCGGACTCAAACGAAACATCGTCCCGGAAACCGCATATTTGGACGGGGAGTTCCGGAGCCGCAGTAGCGAGAAGCTGGCGGACCTAGAGCGTAAGTTCCGGGGCATCTTCGACGAGGTGGCATCCCGCTACCCAGAGGCGTCGATTTCGATGGCCATCGAGAACACGTATATCGCCTACAAAATAGACCATACCCACCCGGTCGTCGGAGTTAAATCCAGCGCCCTTTCCAGTCTGGGCATGACGCCGGTGTTGGAGACCTCCGGTGGGGGCTCCGACGCTAACATTTTCAACCAACACGGCATCACGGCGTTGCCGGTGGGGTTCGGCGTACGGTCGTTTCACACCACTTGGGAGACTGCGTTATTGCCAGAAGTATTGCAGAGCGCCCGAATGTGCGAGGCGGCCATTCGAGGAAGATAGGCAGCATTGACCACGCCCGCGCCTACATTCAAACGGGTTCAAGTTGACGGAGATTTGTCTCTGGAACGATAATGATCGCAATGGACTAACTAGTCCCCAAATTAACGACCACTATCTCGCACTCGGCGAGGTAATACATATGATCCGATGTCTTGAAGCGACTGTTGCAATAGTTGGGGTTCGAGGAACGCCTCAGGGGCAGTCATCACATATTCCGAAAAGCGGGTGTGGAATAACTGCTAAATCCACAATAGGATATTAACAAGGCCAAATGCTAGCAATAACGTCCGGTGCGAGCGTTAATTATTAAATAAAATGCGTGGAATAGCCCCACTTTCAGATACAAGGGATCCTTTACTGAAGCGAACAAGACTGTCTGTTTATAGCTGAGACCCAGGAACTGCCAGCATGCTCCGCAGACGAATACTCTAACGAGAACGCTCTGGTTAGTGTTCAAGAAGCGATTAAATGACGGATCGACACGACTAACGGGTCCGGCGATCCTGTACCGGACCTGAAGGGCGTCGGCTAATGCTGGCCCACCACCAGCTAATATCGCCACGCCAATGCATTCAAACAAACATAGAGTCGCCCCCAAGGAGTAATTCATGGCATCAGTAACGAATAACCGCCGGTTGGGCCGGCAGGTCTCCATCGTCGGAGCCGGGCTGTCCCAATTCGGGGCGTTCCCCGAGAAGGACAGCCGCGACCTATTCGTTGAGGCGTTCAAAGACATGCTAGAGAACATGGACCAGCGCATAGACATCGAAGACATCGAATGCGCCTACGTCGGCAACTACTCCTCCGACCTATTTGAAACTCAAGGCCATACAGCCCCCATCTTAGCCGACTGGCTTGGCATGACGCCCATTCCCATAACCCGCATCGAAAACGCCTGCGCCAGCAGCGGCAGTGCCATCCGGGAAGGGGTTATGGCCATCGCCAGCGGCATGTACGACGTTGTGTTGGTCGGCGGTATGGAAAAAATGACCAACCTCCCCACCGAGGGCGTGACCGACGTATTGGCATCGGCGGCCGACGGGCTGTACGAAGTGCCCACCGGCCTTACTTTCCCCGGGATTTTCGGCGCCATCGCCAAAGCACACATGGAACGCTACGAGACCAACTTGGATCACCTCCTAAAAGTGGGAATCAAGAACCATCAGAACGGCGCGCTAAATCCCAAAGCCCAATTCAACGTGACGATTAATGATCTGATGGAGCGCCGCAAAGAGCGGGCGCAACAGCGGGGCCAAACAGTGCCAGATTGGCAGTCCGACATGGACTTTCTAAACGACCCGCAGGCCAATCCATGGGTTGCTTGGCCTTTGCGCCTCTACGACTGCGCTCCCATTACCGACGGCGCATCGTGCGTACTGTTGGTTTCGGACGCCATCGCCCACAACTTCACCGACCGGCCAATCTCTCTGGCCGGCATCGGGCAGGCGTCGGGCAGGCCGCTCCATGCCGCCGACGAATTAACTTCGCTATCAGCCGCCAAGGCTGCAGCCCAACAGGCCTACGATATGGCCGGCGTCACAGTCGACGATATCGACTTGGCCGAAGTGCACGACTGCTTTACCATCGCAGAAATCATAGCCACCGAGGACTTGGGCTTTTTCGCTCCAGGCGAGGGAGCTCGGGCGGTGGACGAAGGCCGGACATCACGGGACGGCGACCATCCCATCAATACCTCCGGCGGGCTCAAAGCCAAAGGACACCCAGTGGGCGCCTCAGGCATCGGACAAGTGGTAGAAATCTACCATCAGCTACGGGGCGAGGCCGGCAACCGCCAGGTGAAAAAACCCGACGTTGAAGTCGGCTTGACTCACAACGTGGGCGGAACCGGCGGCACCTGTGTCGTAAACGTGCTGCGCCGGGAGAGCTAGATGATCAGCGAATTCAACGCTTCCAATTTCTACAAAAGGCTACAAGAGAACCAGCAACTCTCCGGGGTGCGTTGCAAAAGTTGCGGGCATCTGGCGCCGGAAGCACGACCGATGTGCTCCACCTGCTACAGCTTCGATGTTGAATGGCACGAGTTCAGCGGCAAGGCTACCTTGAGCACGTTCACCTGCATCTCCATCGTCCCAGAACACATGCTGCAAAAGGGCTACGGGAGGGACAACCCCTACTGCAGCGGTATCGTGACATTGGAAGAGGGTCCTAGGATCAGCGCTCGGATCACCGGAGTCGACGGCAATAACCCACAAGACATCAAGACTGGCATCCCCATGGTGCTGGACGTAGAAGACTTCGACGCCGAGCACCCCGCGCTGGCGTTTCGCCCAGCCTGAACCGGGTCTCGGCCCTTAGTCAGTGGAGAGGATGCCCAGATTAGACTTATTGTCACCCTCCGGTAATGCCGCAGTGTTCGGTCTTAGCAGAGGCAAGGACCGCCCTTCGAATCCCGCTAGTCTAAGCCTCGGGTCCCCACCCAACCGGTCTGGGATACATCTATCATCTCGCCGTTGGGACCTTCGTATTTGGTCTCCACATTGGCATGTCGGGGACCCGCCAAGCCGGCGTGCAACGCCTTGTTAACCTCGTCCATCGGCGACGAGCTTGCTTCCAACAGCCTCTTTTCAATGTCCTCCAGGTTCTCCACCTCGAATCCAATGTGGTGGATGCCGCTCCAGTCTTTGCCACGCTCGCCGGCCACGGCGTCGGTTTGGAAGTCGAGAATGGCCATGTTGACGTTCCCATCGCTCAACATATAGCCCTTGGCGTTCTCGCTGTCCAGCTTAGCAACCTCGCGCAGTCCAAAGACATCGGAGTAGAATTTGGCCGTTGCCTCCGCATCCTGGGTAGCAATGGCTATGTGTTTGATCTGGGGCATCTCCTCCCTCTCTTGCGCTAATTTCAGACAGAGTTCTGATTTTGGATCCCGGAACCCTAGTGCACCAAAGATACCAGTTTTGGTTCGAAGCTACTAGAGCATCCGTTCAGGGGCACCACCGCCCCGTGGCTCGGTGCCTACCCCCGTGTTAAAATAATTTGGGCTGCCTTCCCTGCGGCCAAAGCCTGAGCCAGCTCGAATACCCTGCTGAAGGAATGTTCAAATGTCCGTGCCTTACAAGATGAAATTCGGGGTGTTTCTAGCACCGTTTCACCGCCCCGGCGAGAACCCGACCTTGGCCTTGGAACGCGACCTGGAAATCGTCCAGATGTTGGATGTTCTAGGGTACGACGAAGCCTACATCGGCGAACACCATAGTGCGGGATGGGAGACCATCTCCTCTCCTGAGCTATTCATGGCGACCGCCGCTGAACGCACCCGTAACATTCGGTTGGGGTCCGGCGTGGTTAGCCTGCCCTACCACCATCCATATATGGTGGCCAACCGGTTCGTACAATTGGACCACTTGACCCGGGGACGGGTAATCTTGGGCGTTGGGCCGGGGGCTCTGGCCTCGGACGCCTTGATGCTCGGCATCAATCCTGAAAACCAACGCGCCATGATGGACGAAGCGTTAGGAATTATCATCCGGTTGATGACCGAGACCAACCCCATAAGCTACAAGAGCAATTGGTTCGAGCTAAACGAGGCCGTCATGCAGCTCAGGCCTTACCAGGACCCCATCATCCCGGTAGCCGTGGCCTCGGTAGAGTCTCCGTCCGGCGTCACACTGGCCGGCAAGCACGGCGCCTCCGTACTCTCGCTAAGTGTACCCCGTGACACGATCCGGCGGACGTCGTTGATGGAGCTATGGAACATCGCCGAGGAAACAGCAGCCGAACACGGCAAGACCGTCCATCGAGAGGACTGGGGCATCGTAATGGGGATGCACTTGGCCGACACCAAGAAAGAGGCCATGGAACAGATCCGAGAAAGCAGCGCCCGGGTGGTGACGGAATATTTCAGCCGCACCCTGGGCAATCCTGTCCCAAATGTTCCTCGGGAACAGATCGTTGATTTCATGGTGGAACACAACCAGTGGATCGTGGGAACTCCCGATGACGCCATCGCGGGAATCGAACGCCTACAGGAAATCAGCGGCGGGTTCGGCAAGTTCATGATACGAGTGGAAGACTGGGCACCGATGGACCGGCTCCACCGCAGCTACGAGCTGTTGGCCCGTTACGTGATGCCGAAATTCCAGGGGTCACTGGTGGGCATCGAGGCCTCGAACCAATGGGCCAGCGACCGCAAGGACGCCCTCCAGGCTAACCGGTATGCCGGTCTTAAAGCTGCGACGGATACTTACGACGTGAGCCGAAGTCGGAACTGACCCAACCGGGCCGAAACCAGACGCGTATATTAACAATAGCAGTTGAAGACAGGGGCACCGCAGTTGCGCGGTGCCCCTGTCCGTTAGCGGCATCCTGCCTCCCCCGGTTTCTCCTCTCAAGAACTGCGACGATCTATATTTCCGTAACCGGGATGAATTAAACTGAGTTAAGAAGTCACCGGAAGCTTGGATTCATGGTTATATTTGTAGGCTTTTGATACCCAGATCATTATCCAGAGGCGGCAGCAGCCACTCCGAGGTGTTTCAGAATGCGGAAAACTAAGATCATTGTGACGATCGGTCCATCGTCACGGGAGCACGAAACCTTGGACCAACTCATAACCAATGGAATGGACTGTGCTCGCTTAAATTTCTCCCACGGCACGCATGCTGAACACGCTGAAGTAATCAAGTCCATACGGCAGCTTTCCCAAAAGCACGGGAAACCGGTGGCGGTTCTGCAGGACCTTGGCGGCATAAAGCTGAGACTAGGGAAAATGGACAAGCCCGTGCAACTGGACTCTGGAGATATCGTGGCCATGACCTCGGACTCGGAGTCCCATGAGCCAGACGTTTTGCCCTTCCCCCAGCCAAGAATATTCAAGAACCTGGTGCAAGGCAACCACATTTTTATCGCGGACGGCAGCGTGCTTCTCGATGTTATCGAGGTGACCGACACTAGAGCATACATGCGGGTGTTAACTTCAGGGGTAGTTTCTTCCTACAGGGGAGTTAATTTGCCCGGTGTGGCCATCGACGCTCCAGTGTTCACAGAAAAGGACGAAGTTGACTTGCTCTTCGGAGTGGAGCAGAACGTGGACTGGGTGGCGATTTCGTTTGTCCGGACGGCCAAAGACATCCTTTACGCCAGGGAAAAATTGGACGCCGTCGGCAGCAAGGCCTTCCTAATGGCCAAACTGGAAAGGGGAGAGGGCATCGACAACATTGATTCCATCCTCCCCGAAGTCGAAGCGGTCATGGTAGCACGGGGAGACCTTGGGGTAGAGATCGCCATGGAGAAGGTCCCCAAGGTTCAAAAAGCAATCGTGCGAGAAGCCAATGATGCTGGAAAGGTAAGCGTCATCGCGACTCAGATCCTCCGGTCGATGGTCGTGTCACCGACCCCCACTAGGGCAGAGATCTCAGATATTTCCAATGCCGTATTAGACGGGTGTGACGCGATACTGCTTTCCGACGAGACCGCCATGGGCAATTATCCTGTTGAAGCCCTTAGGATAGCCGCAGCGACCATTGACGAGTCGGAAGAAATATATCCTTTCTACAAAGAACTTGCTTCTCGAGATCGGACCCAAGCCATCACCTCCGCGGCTGCTCGGCTGGTCCGGTCAATCGGGTCCAAGCCAGTCGTAATCACCAGCACCGGGCGGGCGGTGTTGGAACTGGCCAGGTACCGACCCGACAGCGACATTCTTGCATTTTCCCACGATCCGGCAGTACTTCAAAAGCTAAGTTTAGGATGGGGAATTCAACCTGCCGGAGTTATTCCGCCCCAACAGGACATGGCGGCGTTGGTCGCTTCGGTGATTCAAGCTGCACTGGACGCTGGAGCGATTTCCAACATCGACGTGGTAACTATCGTCCACGGGTTCCTGCCTGGGGTTTCGGGGACAACCAACGCAGTCCAGGTGTTGGATATGCGTGAATATCTGGAGCATAGCGACTACCACAGAGGGACCGAAAGCGCCGGTTCCAAGGCGGTCGGGGCAAAGAAATAAGGAAGGGTCTGTGAGAGAGTGGCGTTAGGATTAGACCAAAGCTAGCAGGCACCGCTTTACCCGATCCCTTTCGGATACATGGGACCATTTTGATGGCGATCCTCGGTCTTCTTTTGCTGGCCGCACGTTCATCTGACTCCGGCAATTGCGATCGGCCAACGGTAGCGCTGATTCGAAGCCTCCAAGCCGAATCCGACAGCACACCGCCTTTGGGAAGATTTTGACACCCGCCCAGATCCCTCTCTAACCCGGTGTGGTTGACCAACCTCAAAGAAATGCTGCCCACAGTGCCGTCCGGATACGAGTCGTCGGTTCACCTGGACTTAAAGGCCCTCCGGGAAGACTCGACCCTAGCCGGAGCCATAACTCCAAAGCCTTTGGGCGTTAAAACACCACCATTGCCAGTCATCAACCAGGTGCCTGATGGGCTGGGCTTTGGCCTTTGATCCAGAGTCTAACTCCATCTTTTCCGTCTTCAAATGGCCGTTCTAGATCGGAGAATTACTTGGGCTGGCCGGTGCTTTAGTCGTTCAACTGGACGAGTGGAATCTGAGTACGCGCACAGCCAACAGGCCTGGATCATAGAGTTACTGGGACTGCCGATCACCATGGGGTAGGCCAACAAGAGCAACGGCGTGGTAAGTTTCGGGGCTCCTAAAATTGACCCGTCTGAGTCATTAAGCAGTCCCTGAACACCTTCGACCTCAAATTTCCCCAATTTCTAGACAGAGTCGATGCGAACCGCCCATTGGAGAATCTACCATCGGAGTGTCGCCGTGGTGAGCGCCGACTACGGCAAGCTCAGTATTTTCGCGAAGATACAGGCCTGCCAGGATGCACTGATGCGATCATCACTGCCGACCTATCGGACTAAGAAACAGCCGCCGTGTTTGACATCCTGGTGGGGCGGGTAACGAGAGCCTGGTCTACGAGGCCTTTGCAATGGCCCACGTCGCCTTGGAAACTAAAGCGGCCTCCGACACAATCCAGAAAATGGGAGTACGACAGGGGGGTCACATCGTACGAGTCCGGGTAGTGGACACGTTGTCTCTATGAACGGACACCTTCCGGCCGATCACATCCCGTTATG
>CAZYBD010000069.1:0-4630 GCA_964645515.1 uncultured Dehalococcoidia bacterium
GTTTCACGGCGCCTTTGGCGCGGTGCTCAGGCACTTAGGCAATGCGGCGGATAAATTCTTGGACCCGGGCGAACGGGATTTCTCCCTGTCCTATCTGGAGAGTCGTCGGGCCCTATACCGCGGGATAGATATCCTTTACAAGTACCGGGACTGTGTTCCGACTTTGCGGAGCTACTGGCTACTGCCGGAAGCCCTGACTAGCCAGGAAGAACTTGAAACCGTTTCCCCCGTCATTGAGGTGCCTGTGGGGATGATCCATAACAAGGGCGCCGATTCCCATGCGGACTACTCGCTGTATATACCGGAGAACTATAGCCCTGAGAAGAATTGGCCCCTGATTATTTGTCTTCATGGGGCCTACGGACGGGGAGATCATTATGTCTGGTCATGGTTACGGCCAGCCAAGAGTAAAGGGTACATCCTGCTGGCCCCGAAATCCCTTGATGTCACATGGTCGGTGATGCGGCCTCCGGTCGACGTACGCTCAATCACCGCCATGTTCGAAGAGGTATGTCAAATCTACGCGGTGGATAGGAGTCGTGTGTATCTCTCCGGTCTATCAGACGGAGGGACCTACACCTATCTCATGGGCCTCTATCGCTCCGAGATGTTTACGGGAATCGCTCCCATCGCCGGAGATTTCCACTATATGATCGATGACCTGTTACATCAGAAGCAGGGAATTGAACTGCCCATCTATATCGTTCATGGCGTTCACGACAACATCTTTCCGGTGCAGTCCATTAGAGATGGACATGCCCTGCTACAGCGAATAGGTTACAACTCAACATATGACGAATTGCCGGACTGGGGCCACGCCCACACCTCCAGCATCAACGAGGACTTGATAATTCCTTGGTTCGAGGGCCTGCCTCCAAAGACTGAGACGCCTGGCTGAAACGGTCCCGCCGTTAAATCCGGCAACGGTCTTTGACCTTCTGGTAACGTATCTAGTGGACTGGTACTGTCTTGTTGGATAGCCATCGGACACCAACCCCGGCGGGAAATCGACCGTTAATTAGAGGAGCAGATATGCAAGCAGGAGTAGTATTCCCCCAGACAGAAATCGGGTCCGACCAAGGCGCCGTCCGTGATTACGTGCAGGCCGCCGAGGGTCTCGGTTACTCTCACCTGATCGTTTATGACCATGTATTGGGAGCGGACGTAAGTCGGCACCCAAACTGGGAGGGCAGTTATACCTCAAAGGACCAGTTCCACGAGCCATTTGTGCTGTTTGGGTATTTGGCCGGGATCACCACATCCATTCAATTGGTGACGGCCGTCCTCATCCTGGGTCAACGCCAGACCGCACTGGTCGCCAAGCAGGCCGCCGAGGTGGACGTACTGACCGGAGGCCGGCTGCGATTGGGGATCGGGGTGGGCTGGAATCACGTGGAGTACGAAGCGTTGGGGGAGAACTTCCATGACCGCGGCCGCCGCAGCGCCGAACAGATCGAATTGCTACGGGCGTTATGGACCCAGGATGTTGTCGACTTTCACGGACGCTATCACCAGGTAACGCATGCAGGGATCAATCCGTTGCCCGTCCAACGGCCCATCCCAATTTGGATCGGTGCCGGGGGACGAGAGAACCTAGTGCCCGCCGACCCGGTTTTGAAACGCATTGCAACCCTGGCCGACGGTTGGTTCCCACAATTTTCACCAGAGACGGACGGCCCAGCGACCTTAGCCAAACTGGCAGAGTACGCCAAGGAGGCAGGAAGGGATCCCGGCGCCATACAAATGGAAGCACGCATCAACTCAGGGGACGGCGACCCTGAATTCTGGCAAGCACGATCAGAAGCGTGGCAGAAACTTGGAGCAACCCACGTTTCGGTAAACACCATGAAGGCTGGATACCGAACTCTAGAAGATCACATAAACGCCATTCAGCAATTCAAAGAAGAAGTGGGTGCGTAGCTTATAATAGGACCCGTCGGCTGCTGGGATCTTCGCATCTGAAGTTACAGAATCCGCTTCCAAATCGGCTCCATTTGGGATTCTAAATCAAGATGCAATCGGCCCCTTTAGGCAATTGGTTGGCCCGAATAGCCCACCCGTGATGCTCCGAGTTTTGGGACCTCTACTCTCCCCGGTGAACTCGCTCCTCAGATGCTCTCGGGTTGAAGCTGTCGCGGCGCGACTAGAACTTCTTGCCAAGTAGCATTCGCAGACACTTATCTTAAGAGGCGCCCAGTGTGCGGTAGATTTTCACTCACTTGGAATCTAAACGAACTTCAGAGCCGCTTCGGCTTCATCACAGAGCGGTCGGCTTTGGAGCCAAAGTATAATATCGCACCTACCGATCCGGTCTTGACAGTCATCAACGACGGTCTGCGCCGGGCCGAAATAATGCGGTGGGGCTTGGTGCCGCTTTGGGCCAAGGACACCAAGATCGGTAGCCGGATGATCAACGCCGTGGGCGAAACCGTCGCTACCAAACCGGCATTCCGAAGCGCTTACAAGAAACGCCGGTGCTTGGTGTTGGCCAACGGTTTCTACGAGTGGAGGAAGGTCGGGAAGCGGCGAACGCCCATCTATTTATCCCTGAAATCTGGAGACGCCATGGCGTTGGCCGGGCTATGGGAGGTCTGGAAGTCTCCTGCCGGAGAATACGTTCGTTCTTGCACCGTTGTTACCACCACACCCAACTCCCTGATCAAGCCAGTACACAACCGCATGCCAGTAATACTGTCAGAAGAAAGCGAATCTTTGTGGCTGGACCCTTTAACGGAAGACCCAAAAGTCTTAGCACCGTTACTAATGCCAGCCCCTCCCGAACTGATGGCTGCACACGTTGTATCGGATTACGTCAACTCCATCCGCAACCAGGGGCCAGAATGCATTGTCCCCTTAATGGAATTGCCTGAAGGCTACTCCACTTACGATGAAGGACGTCTATTCAATTAAAAATGGCCTATTGCACTCTATCCTTCGATCCTTATCCCGCCTCCTGTAGTACTGACTATAATATTTCGAACAAATCTAAGCTGTATCTTCAAGTGAGCCGTCCTCGAGAGACGGGGTTCATATGGCCGTAGATATAACGCGGCCTGTGGGTACCTCCAACCGGTACCGCTATGTCATTGGAGCCATGGTGATAGCCGCCCACCTAACAGTGGGGCTCAACCTGTTTGCCGTATCTCCGCTGTTACCCCTAGCCATTGAAGAATACGGCATCAACCGGACCTCCGCAGGCCTGCTGGTGTCATTCCCGATGTTATTGGGCGCGATATTTGGCCTGCCCGGGGGAATTCTCATATCCCGTATAGGTATACGTCGTGCCTTCTTCTTTGGGTGGGTCTCGATTAGCCTGCTTGCTCTGTCCTACGTGGCACCAAACTTTTGGGTAATGATCGTATTGCGGTTGCTTTTTGGGGTAGGCTTTGCATTTGTGATCACTGCATCCGGCCCGATGTTAATGCAATGGTTCCGGTCCAAAGAGATGCTGGTGATGAACGCCCTGATTACCGCTGTCATGAGCCTGGGGATAGCGATCTCTGTTGCTAGTGCTGCACCATTGGCGGAAGTGAGCAGTTGGAAAGCCTCGCTGACTATCTTCGCCGGAATAGGTGTGCTCGGGACCTTGGTCTGGGTTTGGGCCGGGCGACGGGTTACTGAGGATATGGGAAACACAGCCATGATTCGGCTAAGCGATGTCGGCGCCGTCTTGAAGAACAGAACGATCGCGCTCTTAATTCTGGCCGACGCCGGTGTTTTCATCCAATACTCAGCCTTCACTGGATGGCTTCCCACCTTTTACACGGAAGACCGCGGCATTTCACTGTCAGAAGCTGGCATTATCACAGGGATCCTGCCCTTTGTAGGGGTATTTGCTGTATTAGTCGGTGGGCTCCTTCCTGGCCGGGTTGGATCTCCCAGAAGTCTATTCATGGGGGCTGGCCTCTTGGTAATCTCAGGAGGTCTCGGAGCGTTCTTGTCCCCCCATATGACTGGAATCTACATTTCGGTAATAATCCTAGGAATCGGATCCTGGCTCTATATACCTACCTTGCTTACTCTGCCGATGCAAATGACTGGAATGACACCCGGACACGTAGCCGTGGTCTGGGGGGCGTTCTTGACGTTTTCTGGCATAACAATGTTCCTGGCTCCCATACTGGTTGGCGCCCTTCGCGACCTGTCCGGCTCGTTTTTCTTGGGCTTGGCTATTTGTGCGGTCTTTAGCTGGTCGTTGTTCATATCCGGAGTGTTGCTACCTCGATCCCCCGTCACTAGCGGAACTGGGCAATAAAGCTAACTACCGGTGACAATTTCAGAGGTTACGCGTCTACGAGATTGGCAGGTTAATGGTTCCGGCCGCGTACCCGGATGCTAAGGACTAAACTCGCGCAGATGATCCCGGATTGGATCTTTAACCATACCGGGACCATCTTGCTGGTGGCCCTGTTAGTAAACTTATCTGCCGGATTCGTTCAGTTTAGCCACAGCATAACCCTCCCCTCCATGGAAACTTCACTCGACCTGTCCCACACCAAGGCCGGTCTGTTGGTCACCATAATGGCCGCAGTGAGGATGGGCAGCTCCCTCATCGCCGGAATCCTGGCCCCGCGCTACGGCAGCCGCGCTATCATCAGCATAGGAACCATTGGATCTGGCGGTGCGATGT
>CAZYBD010000070.1:0-6204 GCA_964645515.1 uncultured Dehalococcoidia bacterium
AGGTAGAGAATGATATCTTTAGGGGCCGTCCAACCAGCCATTTCCCCAGTCAAGTGTACTCCGATGAACCTTGGGTAGAGCACCTCCCACGGCAGCCCTGCCATGACCTCGACTGCATCGGCGCCACCGACTCCAACCGAGATCGAGCCCAACCCTCCTCCCATGGGAGTATGGGAGTCTGTGCCGATCATCAACTCGGCCGGATAGGCATAGTTTTCGAAGGCCACCTGGTGTATGATGCCGGCTCCTGGCCCCCAGAAGCCCACCCCGTATTTGGCCGAAGCCGTGCGCAGGAAATCGTAGACTTCATCGTTTTCCGCCAGGGATTCCCGAAGATCGGAACCGCCTTCAACCCGGGCCTGAATCAGGTGGTCGCAGTGAACAGATGTTGGCACGGCGGTGCTGCTACGCTTGGTCTGCATGAACTGCAGCATGGCAGTCTGGCCCAACACGTCCTGCAGGATAACCCGATCGGGACGCAGCTGCACATAAGTCTGCCCCCGCACTATGCCGGTGGTAGAAGGGTCATCCAAATGGGCCATCAAAATTTTGTCTGCCAGCCCCATGGGACGACCCAAGCTAGAGCGGACTATGTTTAGGTTTTTGTCCAGTGTCTCGTAGACTTTGGAGACGACTTCTCGAGTCGGTTCTATAGCGATCAAAGCTTGGTCCTCACTTATAAACGTAACGGTCAGCGGTCATCCACGGATACAGCCGCCCTGATAAGCTGAGTACTGAACGCCTAAAGCTGGCAGCCAGGGTCTACCCTTCCCGTTTGGGCATTATTGTCACTTTGCGGTTTTCACCCTCGCCAGTACTGGCGGTAGAAACGCCCGGGTGCTCGGACAGCGAAGTGTGCACAATACGGCGGTCGGCCGGCGGCATGGGTTCCAGCGTGATGCTCCGGCCGCTCTGGACTACACGAGTAGCAACCTTGACGGCCAAGTCCCGAAGTGAGCTTTCCCGCCGGGCCCGGTAGCCCTCCACATCCAATACCACTCGTACTTCTTCGCCGTATTCCTTTCGAACTATCAGGTTTACCAAGAACTGAAGGGCCTGTAGGGTCTGGCCACGGCGGCCAATCAACAAGCCCGAGTCCTCTCCGGCGAGATCTATGATCGGGCCACCTGATTCAGGGTCATGAGCCGCACGAACCGTCCTGCTCACGTTTACTCCGGCGGCCTGGAGGATGCGGCTCAGGGCCGCGGTGGCCAATCCGGCGGCGCTTTTCTCCTGCGAAATCAGGGTGACCCGAACTCGGGCCATCTCTGCTCCAATCCCCAGGAACCCGGACTTGCCGCTACTTAGTACTTCTACCTCGGCCTCGTCGCGGTCTGCGTCGAGTTCTTTCAATGCCAGCTCGATTGCTTCTTCGACGGTTCGGGCGCTCATTACTAGAGGGTCCATCGACTTCAACCTCCTGTGATTGAACGGCTCTTGTTGGTTCCACTGTGGCAGGAACAGGGTCAGGTTCAGGCTTGGGAAACAAGGGGAAAATAGGCTGCCACCCGGTAACAAAATATTGGATGCCTATTCCCATTACGTTCGAAGAAATCCAGTAGAGGGCCAGGCCACTGGGCAATGTGAACGAGAAAAAGGCGATCATTAGCGGCATCATCCAAAGCATCATGGTCTGATTGGTGCTCTGCTTGGGGTCTGCCGACGGGGTCATGGTCATCTTTTGCTGGAGCCAGGTCGACACGAAGACAAGCACGGGGATGATCAGGTTCGTTGGGTCCGGCTCCGCCAAGTCCAGCCACAGGAAATCCGCCTCCAGGGGCGCCGCCGCGTAGATAGGTACCACCGGTAGCCAGGTGTACAACTTTTCCGACAGACCTACCAGGTTGTCCGGCCGCGAGAACAGTGTCTGAATCAACACTCGGAACAACCCGAACAGTATGGGCATTTGGATGACGAATGGGCCCAAGCAACCGATGGGATTGACCCCGGCTTCCTTGTACATGGCCATGGTTCGTCTGGAAATCTCGGTCCGATCTCCCGCGTATCGGGTCTGTATATCCTTCAAGCGGGGTTGAAGTTCGCTCATCCCGCGCATCTGTTTCAGTTGCTTGATGGTGAGAGGGAGGGTAACGACACGGACAATGACTGTGAACAGAATGATGGCGATACCCATCTGACCAAAGCAGATGACGTATAGGACCACCAAGCTGTTCAGCAGCGGTCGTATTATTATTTCGCGCCAGAGGTCTCCGAATTCCAACGGTTCCTACCTTAGTGTCCACATCTTACGAGTCCGTAGCCCTAAACTGTGGCCGTTCAGCTGCACCGCCCCTCCTTGGTATGGCGGCACCACAACACCACCGGACCGCCCTTGACTTCGACTCGGCGAATGGTGCTGTCCTGGGAGCCCACGTACACCGATTCCCCCACCACATAGAGAGGCGCCTTGACCTCGGCGTCGCCTAAGGTTATTGAGAACAGTTCCCTCTGCGGCCCGGCGTTGGGACTGACATCCAATAAACTCAATTTACCCTTCTTGTTAACGACCACCAGCCCCCTGGGTACTAGCACCGGAGACGCTACGATTGACGAACCAACTTCGTGCGTCCATTCCAAATTGCCTTCAAAGTCCAAGGCGTAAATATTCCCGTCCATGTTGGGGGCGAAGATTGTCTGTCCGTCGGTGACAGCCCCTGCCCAGAACCAATTGTCAGCCTCGAAGTTCCACAGAAGCGTGCCATCCGTAGCGTCTAGGGCGTAAAGCTTTTTGTCGAACGAACCGGCTATGACCATCTGGCGCCCAAAGTTATTTAGAAGCAGAGGGCGGCCCGCGACTACCCCGCCGGTCGGGTAACTCCAGATCTCTCGCCCGTTGGCCAGTGAAACCGCGTAAATGCTGTCGTCAAAGGAACCAAAATAAGCGACGGCATCCCGTATGGCCGGGGTAGACCAGATTTTGTCACCGGCCCTAAACGGCGACCAGATGCTTTCGCCGGTGTCGGCGTCATACCCAAATAGGCGTCCGTCTTCCGAGCCGATAACCACCAATTCGTTGATGGGATCGTAGGCCGCTCCGCCGACTAACGGCTCCAGGTCTTGCGGTTCTCCGAGAGGCTGCCTCCAACCCTTCTCCGTAACAGTCCCTGTTTCCTTGTCCAAGGCGTACAGGACCCCGTTTTGCGCTGTAACGTAAAGCAGGTCGTCGACCACGAGAGGGGTGTTATAGACCCCGTCTAAATCGATGGAACTTCCGGGCATCGGAAATGTCCAACTCTCTCTGACATCACCAGACTCGCTATCAACGAATGCCTTTACTTCCCCTTGTTTGGTGCCAACGTAGACAATACCTTCATCAGCGACCAAAGCGTTCCAGCCTGAACTGGTACCACCGATGTCTTTTCCGGTGCATGCCACCAGCACCGGCAATAAAAACAGGGCGACAAGTAACCACCACCGCCAGGCCGGGGAAATTTTCTTTTCTCCGGCCTGGTGTCTGGATACTATGGTTTCAGGGTGGTTCAAGAACTGGAGCAAATTAAGTTCGAAAGACGACTCCAAGCGCTCAAGGCACCGGGTCGTAACCTTTGCCACCTAACGGTTGGCAACGTGCCAGGCGCCTGGCGCACAGCCAACTACCTTTAAAGATGCCATACTTACTCACTGCCTCGTGGGAGTAGTGGGAGCAGCTTGGGAGATACCGGCAGGAAGTAGGAAGGAAGGGAGATAGCGTCTTCTGGTAAACCCGGATGCCGAAGAGAACGGCTACTTTCATCTAATCGAGCCCGCCGGCGTGGTTGGACCGGTCTCTTGGGAGTTGCCATCCACTAGATAAGTCTGTACCAATAGATTCCCGGCCGCCCGTTTAAGTTGCTGAAAAGTGGCCCGCTCTATACCCCGGCGGGCTATGAACACTACATCCCACCCCGGGTTCACCACGTGGTTCCGCACCGCTTCCCGGAGACGACGCCTCACGCGGTTTCTGACCACCGCGTTCCCGATCCTCTTGCTTACCACAAATCCAAACCTGCTACGGTCTAGATCATTGGCCAAGAACCTGACCACCAAAAGACGGTTGGCTGCGCTGGTGCCCTGGGTATGGATCTGTGAATAACGTTTGCTTCCCGTCAGACGGTGCCTGAATTGCATTGCCAGGCACCAATGCTCACACGCTCAGCTTATGACGGCCCTTGAAACGCCGTCGGCGCAGAACAGCCCGACCATCGGAGGTGCTTGAGCGAGCCCGGAAGCCATGCACTCTGGCTCGGCGGCGTTTTTTGGGTTGGTATGTTCTTTTAGGCACGAGTAAATGAGTCCTTCTTCATGCGATTATAGGGCGTGCAGAAATCGCGCGTCAAGGTCGCCGGCAGTGCGTTAGCTATTGCAGAAAGGCCGTCAGGTTAATGGAACATTCTAGCAAACTAGAATACCCCCATCATATCTCGGCTAGTAATTGCGACGCTAGTACCGTCGCAATTACTAGCGTTACAGTAATTTCTCCTTTCTATTTAGTACAATCAATATCATGAACCATAGGGGACGCTCCGGCGGTTTCTGTGAGGGAATGCGATGACCGGACGATTAGACGGCAAAGTTGCTCTGGTGACAGGAGCCGGCTCCGGGATTGGAAGGGCTTCCGCCATTGCCATCGGCAAGGCAGGGGCCAAAGTTGTGGTCTCGGATGCAATCCCTGAGGGAGCAGAAGAGACCGTACGCACTATCATCAAAGATGGCGGCGAAGCGGTCTTATTTAAAGCCGATGTGTCCTTGGCGGACGAAGTAGAGGCGCTCGTCAGTGCCGCCGTAGAGATCTACGGCCGACTGGACTGCGCTCATAACAACGCGGGGATCGTAGGACCAGTCGCCGAAACTCACGAATACCCTGAGGACAACTGGGACGCCGTGGTCCGAGTAAACCTCAAGGGCGTGTGGTTATGCATGAAGTACGAAATCGCCCAGATGCTGCGTCAAGGCGGCGGCGGCGCCGTGGTAAATACGTCTTCAGTGGCCGGCCTGGTTGGGCATCCGTGGCAAACGGCCTACGTCGCCAGCAAACACAGCGTGAACGGACTGACCAAGGTTGCTGCTTTGGAAAATGCCCAGGCAGGAATCCGTGTTAACGCCGTATGCCCCGGGATTGTCCGGACGCCCAGGATCGAAAGATATATTGCCGACCGACCTGGTTGGATTGAGGGATTCATTGCCCAGGAACCTGTGGGTCGCCTGGGTGAATCAGAAGAGATAGCTGAAGCTGTGGTCTGGCTATGCTCAGATGCAGCGTCCTTCGTGACCGGCCATGTCATGCCTGTAGATGGCGGTTTCGTGGTCCAATAACCTTGGGCCCACCACTCCAACCCCCGTGTCGCCCAGAAAGCGGGTCGTGTCCGGTGTCTCCACCCCCCACGGCAGCAGATCTGTCTCTCGCATTTCGGTCCGCAAGGTCGGATAACATTCGGAATGTTCTTTGCTTTCCTGCTTGGCGACAAACACCTACCTGTAGGAACTAAATCAGTATTGGTGGACAGTGAGGGATTTAAATCTGTCTAACCCACTAGGGGGGTCGAGCCCAGGCCCACAAAATCGTCGCCGCGAGCAAGTTTGATTTTACTTCCGGCAACACGAGAACTCCATATCGCAGCATAGCCCCTCGTAGAACGCACTCAAATTGCCACCAACCTAACGCGGCGGACAAATCGGGCGTACTGAGTCAGACACCGAGTGGAAAACAGCCATCATTAGCTATAAAATATCCTCGCGCCGAAGTGGCGGAATGGTAGACGCGCCGGTCTCAAAAACCGGTAGGTGAGAGCCTGTGTCAGTTCGACTCTGACCTTCGGCACCACATTTCTAGGCAGGAAGAAGCCCCTCAGACCGAAATCTGGGGGGCTTCTTCGTTGGCCGAATTACCAAACGTTGACCAATCGTTGACCAATTGGCTTTTGTCCATGAACACAGGCACCGTCAACTACTTAGGTAGAGATGATAGTGGCCTCATAATCGGGGTTGTTGGGCCACCAAGTATCCTCTTTGGATATGTTAACAATTCCAAAGAGGATACGTAGAAGTTGAGATTACCTTACCGAGGGAACCGATGAACGTCCACGACCCCCCCATACCCTCTACTGTCACAACATATTTATCGGGGTTTGTTTGGTCTCGACTAACACTTGCCTGTCTTTCGAGGTACCGTCTTCCATAATTTTGGCACCTAATGTCCATACCTGCTGCGGTTAGATGACCTTTTAC
>CAZYBD010000071.1:0-4899 GCA_964645515.1 uncultured Dehalococcoidia bacterium
GCCATGGTTCCGATGAGTTGGCCCATTACGCCACCGACTGTTACGACATCGAATACCGGTTCCCTTGGGGCTGGGCCGAGCTTGAGGGCATCGCCGACCGCACCGACTACGACCTTAAGCAGCATGCGGCGCACAGCGGCGAGGACCTTAGCTACTTCGACGACGAGTTGCAACAGCACTATTATCCCTACGTGATCGAGCCATCTGGTGGTGTCGACCGTGCAACGCTTGCTTTCTGGCTGGACGCATACGACGAGGAACCAGATCCTTCGGCGACCTCAGGACGGAGCGGCACCACGGTAAGGGTCGTCTCTCACCTACACCGTGACCTAGCCCCGGTCACCATCGCTGTTCTGCCTCTCAGCCGAAATGACCGCCTGCTGCCCACCGCGCGCCAGGTTTACGACTTACTACGCAAACATTTCAACACCCAGTTCGACGACGCCCAAAGCATTGGCCGTCGCTATCGTAGACAGGACGAAATTGGCACGCCTTACTGCGTAACCGTCGACTTCGATACCCTAGACGACAATCAGGTGACCATCCGAGAGCGGGATACCATGAACCAAGCCCGAGTACCAGTCAATGATCTGACCGACATATTGCGGGACAAGCTTGAACACGGCTGGTAAACTCGCCTTAAGTGGTTGGAGAGGCTCTTCACCAACGGGAGCCCCGTAAGGGCACGTTCGTCCTTAGCTCGTAGAGGACACTTCTACCTCCACAGACCGAGATACAACTAGACGCAAGGAAGCCCTCATGGCAAGTGCCCGATGCGGCCAAACTAGCCATTATATCCGCTCAATCGAGCTCAACCTGGCGCGCTCGGAAGGCGTGATCCGGTACGTGAAAGCAGAACCCCTGGAACTCCGTCCTCACGACACTCGCAGTGAACTCAGCAAGTGTACCTGGGCGGGGGGTTGGAGTATTGGCGTTTGTTAGAACTACTTGACGAGGGTTCCATTAGGCGCACCTGGGTCGAGAGGGAATACATCTATCTCTGGAACCCCGACGACACCTACGCTTTTTGCCGGGGCACACCAAGAGGCACTAGCGAGTTGCATTTGGGCCAACTGCATCCCATGCAAGCGGTGAGTGTTGCGCTCGGTATAGAGTTGGGTTGGCCGGACCAGGGTGCCCACTGAGTATCATGCCAAATCTGGTAGCAGCCACCATACGCCAGGGCCTGTTCACCCATGTGGTGGGCAAGCGCCTGTTGTACTACCCGGAACTCACATCCACCATGGATGAGGCCGCCCGACTGGCGGATACAGGCGCCGAAGACGGCACCGTAGTGGTCGCTTATGTGCAGACGGCGGGGCGCGGCCGTCAAGGCCGCAACTGGGTGTCAGAACCTGGCAACCTGCTATTCTCGGTCCTATTTCGCCCCAACACAGATCAATTGCCGTTTGTCTCCATCATCGGCGGGGTCGCGGCCGCGAGGGCGGTCCGAAAAACCACCAGCCTTGACCCTCGAATAAAGTGGCCCAATGACCTACAAATCAAGGGCCGGAAGGTCGCCGGGGTACTGGCCGAAAGTGCCGTTGTTGGCGACTCTGTCGTCCACGCGGTGTTGGGCATCGGAATCAACGTCACCTTGGACACCGCCGGGTCCGACGACATTGCAGAGTTGGCGACCAGCATCAATGCGGTAGCATGCGAGGAGGTGGCCCGGGAAGACCTTCTGCACCAACTACTACAAGACCTGGACACGCTCTACCTGCAACTGGGGAAAGGTCAAACTCCCATCGAGGAATGGCGAGACCTGCTGGACACCACCGGCCAGAAGGTCGACGCTACGTGGGGCTCTGACACTTACTCCGGCCTGGCAGAAGGAGTCGACGACGCTGGGAATCTGCTCCTACGTCAAGACGATGGATGCCTGGTTACGCTAACGGCCGGAGACGTCACACTCCGCCCTGCGTGATCTATTTTGGGCGGCTCAGCGTTGCCCGTCTCCTGTGCAAGCGGTCGATTGTTGACTAGGGGCGTACAGAACATACCTGTTACTATTCCTGTAGACCTTTTAATTTTCTTGGTTTTCCGGGACCTTCATCAACGCGGCCAGCACCTGGCGGAACTGGCCGTTATTACACTCTCAGTCGGGGGGCTAATGCTAGAGTCTTTGAGCTTGGACGGCAAATCAGTGGTCATCACCGGTGGAGGAACCGGTCTGGGCCGGGCAATGGTCCACGCCTTGGCCCGCGCCGGGGCCGACGTGGCCATCGCTGGGCGGCGCCCTGGTCCCATTGAAGAGGTGGCTGAGGAGGTCAGGGCTTTTGGTCGGGAGGCTGTCTCTTGCCCCACCGATGTCACCGACTCCGAGCAAGTCAATGCGCTAATAGCCACCAGTGCCCAGCGGTTCGGCAAGATAGACGTGCTGATCAACAACGCCGGGGCGGTATCAGATAACGTGCACAAACCGATTTGGGACATCACCGACGAAGACTGGCAGCGGATCATGGATGTGAACCTCACCGGCGCTTTTTATTGCTCCCGCGCGGTATCTAAGACGATGGTCGACCAAGGCCGAGGCAAGATAATCAATGTGGCTTCCGGGTTCGGTCTTCGGGGCGGCCGCGACATCTTCATATACTGTTGCAGCAAGGGCGGGATGATCCAACTTACCCGCACGCTATCGTTCAACCTGTCCCGCTACGGCGTGACGGCCAATACCATAGTGCCCGGTTTTGTGCCCACCGGCAATACCGGCGCAACCAGCTCAGCCGTGCCTCGCTCCGGAGATTTTCTACCCACCGGGAAACTGGGGAAGCCAGAAGACTTCGGACCCCTGGCGGTGTTCCTGGCTTCCAGCGCATCCGACTACATGACCGGCGAAATGATCATCGCCGACGGCGGCGGCCTGGCGGGCGGGGTCACGCCCACCGGGCACGCACCGGTAATTCCGATAGAACCGTAGGAGCACCAGATGCCGTTGCTACCCGAATACGACCTCTCGGGCCGCGTGGCCATCCTGACGACGTCGGGAGGAGCCGAGGCGCCTTTCTTAGCCCAGGCGCTGGCTGAGGGTGGGGCCACTGTGTTCACCATAGCCCGCACCCAATCGTACCTTTCCTCGGTCCTCGACGTCCTGCCAACGGGAAGCCAGGGCGCCAGGATTGACCGAGTTTCCTCGGACGCGATAAACAACGCCATAGAGATATTTGAACAGTCCTATGGCCGTGTAGACATCTTGGTCAACGACGCCCGTAGCATGTTCGCCGCCCCCTCTTCCGACATTCTGGAGACGGACTGGGACGAGATACAGACACGGAACGCCAAGCTTCCCTTCATGATTACCCAGCAAGTGTTGCCCCGAATGGCTGATCGCGGCTACGGCCGGGTGGTAAACGTCCTCTCTGAACTGGCAGAGCGAGGCATGATCAACGGCTCGGCATTCGCTGCCAGCCAGGCCGCGTTGCTGTCCCTCACGCGGTCGCTGGCGGTGGAGTGGGGCCGCCACAACATACGGATCAACGCCCTCGGCACTGGGTTGATTGATACTGAAGGCCAGCCATTGGAAGTACAGCAAGAAGAACTCCTGGTACGCTATACCCCCTTGCGCCGTAAGGGAAGGCCCGAGGACATCGGCCCTCTTTTGGTCTACCTGTGCTCAGAGTCTTGCGACTATTCCACCGGGCAGCCCATATACGTTGACGGTGGACTGAACGCCCACCCTTAGCTTCACTCCTCCGGATGCCGGGCTTGTGTTGGTTCAAGTCCAGCATCTGATGTACAATATTCCTTGGTCCCCCATTACTGCACCGGCCGCAATATGCGTATGTACCGCGAACCCCTTGAAACGGCAAATATTGTCGCCCGCCTCCGTGGGATGGACGACGTTTCCCAGGACGCTTGGCAGCACCGAAGCGAACTGGAGGATAAGCTAGTCAAGCTCTTGGTCAGCCACGGATATAGCCGGCTGGAAACCCCCATGCTGGAGCCCACAGAGCTGTTCCTGCGCAAGTCCGGGGGTGAATTGGCCTCGCAGCTCTACAGCTTCACCGACGCGGGCAGCAACGCGGTGAGTCTTCGCCCGGAATTCACCTCTCCGACCATGCGCCATTACCTCGAGCACGCCCACGAGGTCGCCACGCCGGCCCGCTGGCATTATTGCGGCCCGGTCTTCCGATTTTCCGGGCTGGATGGTTCCGGCAAACTCGAAAGCCAGGCCACAGCTGGCCAGTTCAACCAGATCGGCGGCGAGCTAATCGGGGCCTCCAGCACCCTCGCGGACGTTGAATTAATCAGACTGGCGGTGTCGGTGTTGTCGGGCGCCGGCCTTTCGAGATGGACCTTGCAACTAGCTGACCTCAATGTGCTGTTCAGTCTGCTCGAGCCCTTTGGGTTGTCCGAAAGGGCTCAGACGTTTGTGGTACAAAGCGTGCCGCGACTGCGAGCGGGCCGGGAATCCGTTGCCCGGGTGTTAGACGAAGGGCGGCACCTGCACTTGGTGGGTCAATCCGACGGCGGAGACGATTTAGGCCAAGCCGTCAGAGGCTTGGACGACAAACAAGCCCGTGCGGTCTTACTAGGACTGCTCCAATGGAGTTCCACCGACCAACTGGGACAACGGACTCCTGAAGAGGTGGTGGACCGGCTTCTGCGTAAGATCCGAAAATCCGACAACGAAACCAACTTGCGGCGGGCGCTTGAATCGGCCTCCGACTTGGCCCAGGTCCGCGGCGCAGCTGTTCCAGCGATGGCGGAAGCCAAAGAGGTGCTGTTGAGCGCAGGTGCCGACCAATCTGCCGTGGCCCGGCTATCGGAAATATCGGAGATGCTTTCCGGCCAGTCTGATGTCGCAGCAAATATAGTGTTGGACTTTGGAATGATACGGGGGCTGGCATACTATAACGGGATTATTTTCGAGGTTACTCACTCCGACTGGCCGGTCCC
>CAZYBD010000072.1:0-7041 GCA_964645515.1 uncultured Dehalococcoidia bacterium
GATGCGGCAGGGCGGACACACCGTGGTGCTGACTGTTGACGAGTTTGGAGGCATTGCCGGGTTGGCTACTTTGAAGCAGCTTCTGGAGATCATCGTAGGTCAGGTGGGAGAAGAAGGGGCCGCTCCGGAGGAACCGGTCACTGCTTTGGGGCGCAACAATTTCCGTATGGATGCAGGCGTCGCCATTTCGGAGATCAACGAGGATCTGGAACTGGACCTGCCCGAAGGCGACTACCAGACACTGGCCGGCTTTATGTTGGATCGGTTGGGTCGCATTCCCGAAGAAGGCGACGAAGTAGAGTACCGAGACCTCCGCTTGACAGTTAAAGTCATGGACGGTGTCCGCATCGAACAGGTGGAATTGCGCCGGTCTCCTCTTACGCCCAGCGAGGCCAACCAGTGAAGTTCTACCTCGTGCGCCATGGGGAAACCGAGTGGAACAAACTGGGGAAGTTCCAAGGCTGGACCGATGTCGAGCTAACCGATAGAGGGTTGGCACAAGCTAAGGAGTCGGCCCGGGCAGCTGCGGATTGGGGCCATACCGCCATTTATTCCAGTCCGCTCATCCGCACCATGCAGGTAGCCGAAGAAATAAAACGAGTAACCTCGGTGGGTATAGTGACCAAACCAGGCCTGAAGGAACTGCTGCTGGGAGACCTAGAAGGCGTCACCGGTGAGGAAATGCGGGAGGGCTGGACCGATGTGTTCCACCGGTGGCGGGAGAGCCCCGACCTGGTAAAAATGCCCAACGGAGAGTCTTTGGCTCAGCTTCAGGAGCGAGCCTGGGAGACAATCATTTCCATTGAAAACGACCACGGAGACGACGAGTCTGTCGTTGTGGTCTCCCACAATTTTGCCATCCGCGCGATTATTGGCGCCTTGGTCGGGATGCCGCTGGCCAACTTCCACCGCCTGTCATTGGCTCTCGGGTCTCTTTCTATTTTCGATAGTGACGGGCGTGCTACAGCACCAGAGAGGATCCGGCGACTGGTCTCCTACAACTCCACCGACCACCTGTCACCGGAGAACCGGTAGCCCGGCCCATGGCCTCCGTTTCGTTGATAGAAGGACGGGTAGCTGAAGCTCTGCAAAGATCAGGTTATTCCGGCAGCGATGCTACGTTGGTGGTGGCGGCCTCAGGTGGCCCAGATTCCACGGCACTGGTCCGCTGTTTGGCCAGCCTACGGGAGCACCATGGTCTTACCCTCCACGTCGCCCACCTTAACCACGATTTTCGTGGCGATGAGGCGGACGCCGATGCTGCGTTTGTGGAGGAATTGGCCGAAGGCTTGGGCCTGCCCTGCTCAGTCGCTAAAGAAGACCCCATCCAGTACCAGAAGGAAAAGGGAATCTCCTCGTTCGAACAAGGGGCACGTGAGATGCGTTACGCTTTTCTGGCAAAGATCGCCCGGTCCACCGGGGCTACGGCGGTGGCGGCTGGTCATACCGCGGACGACCTGGCCGAGACTGTGCTCTTGCATATGCTGCGGGGTTCGGGTTTGCACGGCCTGAGAGGCATGACCGAGGTCGCCGCGTGGCCCTGGCCTGCAGATGGTGTGGCGTGCTCGCTGTTTCGTCCGTTCTTGGGCACGACCAAGGCACAAACCAACGCCTATTGCCGGGAGTTGGACCAGGCCTTCAGAGAGGATTCCGGCAACTACTTGTGGCGGTTTACCCGGAACAAGATACGCCTTGACCTGATGCCCAAACTGGCTGACGAGTACAACCCAAGGGTGCGCGATGCGCTGGTGCGCCTGGCCCACACGGCCGCAGAAGATGTGGACTTTCTGGAGGGGGAACTCGACCTGGTCTGGACGGATTTGGCGACTGTAGACGGTGACGTTGTGCGGCTATCGCTATCGGGTCTGGCTGACCTGCACCCTTCCCTCCAACGTCTGGCCCTCCGGCGGGCCTATATAGCAGTATTCGGTGACGGCCGCCGCCTGCGAGAGAGCCACCTGTCTGCAATGACCAACTTGGTCAAGGCCGGTGCTGGAGGGCGAACGCTGGACCTAGCCGGCGGCGTGACCTTCCGGAGAGGCTACGACGAGGTTGGTCTGGGCCCAGTCAGAGGGTTTACGTCTCCCCTTCCTGAGTTGCCAGAAGAGCATGGGGTGACCTTCCCTGACTCTGTCGGCGTCGACCGGATTGTGGATGCGGGTCGGTGGCGCATAACCATGAACGTGACGGCCGACGGTGGAGAACCACCGGTTTGGGCCAGTCCCGGCCCAAACCGGTATTCGGTCGGACTGGACCGAGACGCTTTGGGATATTCCGGGGTGGTGCGGTCTTGGCGTCCAGGTGATCGTATCCAGCCGTCCGGAATGCGAGGGCATAAGAAAATCCAGGACTTGTATACCGACGCCAAGGTGCCACGGGACTGGCGAGATAGAATTCCTCTACTGGTCTGTGATGGCGGCGTGGCCTGGGTGGCGGGATACCGGACGGCGGATTGGGCCATGGCCGGTGGCGAAGGTCGCTCCACGCTTTGGATCAAGTTAGACCAGCCGGAATAAGCTGTTCGCTTTAAAGACCAGGCAAGGGCACTGGGGTGTCCTTTAGCAGCATTCTCACCTCAATTCCCTCATGCCTTGCAGGGGCACCGTAGCCGCTCCTATGCGCATGCTCTCTGCGGGAATCGGGTGGTGGTCCTGCCCAAAATCACTGAGGAGGATGCACTTCTCGGCGCTGGAATCCGAGTATGGTTGGGACTACCTGCGAAATGGTATAGGCCACTGTGTGCGGTATTGGTGCCCCTTTGGTACTAGTTCCCGCGTCCCCATTGTCCGGCCCTGCCGTGTTACTTTTATTGCTCTGGCACGCTGTTGCACCAGCTGGTTGGGGCCGTTGTGCACGTGGATATCAAAGGTTCCTTCTAGGACTCGGTCTACGTTGCTTAGTCCATCACCTTCTATCCAAATCCTCCGCGGGTGAGGCCAGGCTGGTGACTTGCGCTAGCATAGACTAGACATCAGAGGTGGCAAGGTGAAATTGTGGACTGCATGAGACAGAAATTATTGTGTCAGCCGGCGTGCCCGGCTTTTGTCATTTTAGGTTGCTACTGTCAAGGCGGGTTGGTAGCATAAGAGCACTCGCGACCCGGAGGAAGCAATGGACCTGGGATTGAAGGACCGAGTGGCCATAGTGGGCGGCGGCAGCAAGGGCTTGGGACGGGCCTGCGCCGACTCTTTGGCTCGAGAAGGCGCCAAGTTGGCGATCTGTAGCCGGAACCCGGAAGATCTGGAGACAGCAGCTCAAGAAATTCGGTTTGCCAACGGAGCAGATATCTTGACGATACCCGGAGACCTTTCCCGGCTGGAGGACGTTCAGAACCTGGTGCGGCGGACCGTCGATCACTTCGGCCGCTTGGACGTGGTGATCGCCAACTCTGGTGGCCCGCCCGAGGGAAGGGCGGTCGACACGACCGAGGAAACGTGGGACCGTGCGTTCGCGATGGCCTTGTCGTTTTTTATACGTATGGGGCGGGAGTCGGTGCCGCATATGAAAAAGCAGGCCTGGGGACGCATCGTGAACATATTGGCCAGCACGGTCTATCAGCCAATCGACAACCTGGTGACCTCAGGGGTCACCCGCATGGGAGCAGTTGCCTACGCCAAGAGCCTGGCCGACGAGGTAGGACGTGACAACATACTGGTGAACAACGTGGCCCCGGGGTTCTTGATGACTGACCGGATGAGGCACATTTTCGAACTTCGGTCCCAAGATACTGGTCAAGAGTTAGAGACCGTGCTGCAAGGGCGGGCGTCCAGCATCCCGGTGGGGCGCTTTGGACGGCCTGAAGAGATGGGAGACCTGGTCGCTTTCCTGTCCTCGGAGAAAAACAGCTACACTACTGGAGCCACGATACTAATCGACGGGGGAGCAGTCAGATCGGTGATGTAGGCACAGACTGTGCCCTCTACCTTCAGGGAGAGCCGTGGGCTAAACTTCGCGCGGCAAGCAAGTCTTGGTAGCGCCCCCTCTCGATCTCTCTTTTGCCCGGCCGACTTGTGAAGCACCGTCTACCCTGAGAAGGCCGGAAGTGGACTTGGTTCTGGCCAAGTGTTCTTGAGATTCCGCGATCGCCCGTTGACGAGGCCCGTGTCCCCCAAAAGACGCGGGCCTCTTTGAAGAGCTTTTATCTGCCGGTTAGTTTTTTAAGTTCTTGTCGAACCAGACCATCGCTTTGCTCCAAGCGTCTTCCGCCGCTTCAGGCCGATAGCTGGTTCGGGCTTCGCAATGGAAACCGTGACCGGCGCCGGCGTAGTTGTGGAACTCGTGAGGCTTGTCGAATTTGTTGAGTTCTGCGTCGATATTGGCTACGTCCTCAGGAGTAGGGTTGGCGTCCTCCTCACCAAACAGGCCAAGTATGGGGCAGGATATGTTGGCTGTCTGGGCCAAAGGCGAGGGGCCGTCACCTAAAGACGCGCCAATGTTGCCGCCGTAGAAGACCACCGAGGCCGACAGGTCAGGTATGGTGGCGGCAGCCAGGTAGCAGACGCGGCCGCCGAAACAGAACCCGACGATGCCGATCTTATTTCCGTTAATAAATGGTTGAGTCTTGGCGTAGTCTACCGTCGCGCGGACGTCGGCAACGATCCCTTGGTCGGTGCACTGCTGCATTCTGGAAATTGCGGTGTCCAGTTCCTCGTGCAGTCCGGTCATCATTGTGCCCTGCCTGTGAAACATCGCTGGAGCCAAGCCTACATAGCCCCGCGCCGGCAGGCGGTCGGTGACGGATTGGATGTGCGAGTTCACGCCCCATATCTCCTGGATCACGATCACCGCAGGATACGGGCCGTTGCCTTCCGGCCGAGTTACATATCCCTCCATTGAACTACCACTGACGTTGATGTCCACCCAATTGGCTGGCATGGGTTTGCCTCCTTGGTGTTTCGATTTAAGTTGCTAAGGGTCTGCTGGAACAAACCGCGCTATTTTAGCATGCATGGGCCAACCAGACTCCTAACTCTAAATGCCGTGCAGTAACGGAGGCCTTCCGCCCCAGATCGTCGACACTTCTTTATAGGCCGGCGCCACTCGGAAGCACGGGGCCTCTTCGAAGCCTCGAGTGATGAACGTTACCTCGATAGGAAACCCAGAATGGCTGAGTCCGTAGGGCTCTGTAATAGCCGTCAGTCCGGTGGTGTTCAGTCGACTGGTGTTGCGGGAGATCGGTCACTGAGCCGGTGACGCTTGGCACCGTGTTGAACATACTGGTCTTCGATTCTTGGCGCGAACAGGGTAGAAGCGAGGATGGATTGATATTCCGTATTGCCTGGGCGTAATCTTCCTGGATTAGTCGCTGGATGCTCATCGCTTTGCATCAGTGGTCGTCCGATACGAACTGCCTGCCTAGGGACTGGTAAAGAACGTTGAACACGTATTCTTTCCCCTTGGATCTGAGATATGCCTCATCGGTGACTAGGCGTCCGATATCGCAGTAATGGGAGGAGCACCAGTGTGCTTCATGCTGGGTAGGCTGACAGGGCGGGTCATGGGCCCGATGTGCATATCGTCATTGAAGCTGGTCATCAGCAGACCGCGTTGGCCCACCTGGCCGTAGGTCAGTTTCAATCCCATCACGCCTCAGAAGGCCTCCTTTAGCCCGACCTATCCCCAAGTCGGCACCGAAGGACGCGAAACTGACGTCTGCTGCCATGTTGGACCTTACGCCCCCGCCGGAGTCTCTGGGCACATGGACTAGACCCCATGAATTGTGGATCACTCCAAAACGGAGATTGTCGGGGGTGGTACCGACAGCGAATTCACCCCTCGGTGAACGGTTGAGGATTTCATAATCACTGTAGGTTTTGTATGATAACTCTACTAGTATGCGATGAAGGTTGTACTGTGGACCAATCGTACCCGGCGGCGCTTATTGGCCCTAACCTATCTGTGGAGAACCATTGCGAAATTTAGCGAACTTCTTGGTACATCTCTTCGGTCGGGAGGGCGCCTCTGATCTGGCGCACCTATCCGTAGTTCACGACCGGTGCCTGTACTGTGAAGAGCCGATCAGCGATTCGCTCTCCTATCAAACCTACCGCGTCTGTCCATTTTGTCGGTTTCACTACACCGTCACGGCCCGTCAACGAATTGAGCTCCTCGCTGACCGAGGAACTTTCAAAGAATCCCACAAATATCTGAGCTCGGTCGATCCTATCTCGTTCTCCCGGCGCGGCCGCTACCGAAAACTTCTTTCGGAGGACCAGAACCGCACCGGCCTGACCGAGGCTGCAGTAACGGGTCGTTGCCGTATAGACGACTTGGAAGTAGTGCTCATCGTCTTAGACTTCGGTTTTATGGGCGGCACCATGGGTACCGTCGTCGGCGAAAAAGTGGCTACCGCTCTAGAGACCGCCGCCCGCCGGGGTCTGCCGGCGGTGGCAGTGGTTTCCGGCGGCGGTGTCCGGGTGCAAGAGGGTGTGCTCTCTCTCATGCAAATGGCCAAGACGGTGACTGCGGCCAACCGCCTGCGGGATGAAAACACCCCGTTCGTGGCGGTGCTGGCCAATCCGTCGACCGGCCAGGCCTATGCCAGCTTTGCCAACCTGGCCGATGTAATACTGGCTGAACCCAAGTCCCTGATTGGTCTTTCGCCGTTGCGCACTCTGCGGGAGGTGTCCAAGATGCCTCTCCCTTTGGACGCTCATACCGCCGAGGCCCACGTCGGCCACGGCTTGCTGGACAACGTGGTAGACAGAGAGGTCTTGCAGCCCAGGGTATCCCAGTTGCTACAGATCCTACGGGGACAGAAGCAGAGCAACAATACCACTAAAGAGCTGCTTAAGACCGAAACGGATGGAGGTCAGGTGGTTGAGCCATGGGAGGCATTGTCAGTAGCCCGCCACGCCGAACGCCCGGCCGCAGCGACTTACTTCCGTTCGTTGTTGGAACCGTTCATCGAGCTTAGAGGAGACCGGTTGAACAGTGACGACCGCTCCGTCGTAGCCGGAATCGGTTACCTTGGCAGCGAGCCGGTTGCAGTGATCGGTCAGCAGCGGCGCCCTCTAGTGGAGGGCGAACGGTCTCACATCT
>CAZYBD010000073.1:0-10131 GCA_964645515.1 uncultured Dehalococcoidia bacterium
ATTACATCGCCAGGAGCGATGCGGCGATCCTTGGACGCCCGTTCGATGATCGAACCCCAAGTGTAGTAAGCCGCGGAGGCATCGGAATCCTCCAGCCAAACGTCGCCGTTGACCCGGGCGCCGCATTTTAGGTTTAGCCTCCCGTGTTGGATGTGGGGCGCCATCTCGTCAGTGGTCACTAGCCAGGGCCCCAACGAAGATGCCGAGTCTTTTCCCTTGGCGGGCCCGAGACCGAAACTCATTTCGTCGAACTGAAGGTCTCGGGCGCTCCAGTCGTTGAAGATACAGAATCCGGCAATGTATTGCAGTCCCTCCGACTCCGATACATTTGATCCTCCTCGCCCTACCACGCAACCAATTTCCAGCTCATAGTCCAGTTGCCTCGAGGCTGAGGGATAGGGCACCTCCTCGTCTGGCCCATAGATCACCAAAGGGTTGGAGAAATAGAAAACCGGCAAGCGATACCAGACTTCATCCACTTCCCTGGTGCCTTGTGAAGTAGCATGTTCCTCGTAAACTATGTAGTCACGTACCGTAGGAGGCTGGAGCACTGGCGAGCGCAGATGGACATCGGCCAAAGGAACTGTGGGGGCGTTGATATTGCCGGCCAGTGCATCCCCAACACGATCGATTGCAGAGTGGCCCAGTTCCAAGAGGGCCCTGACATCGGGTAAATAGCTGTCCACTCCCAAAAGAGAGGCCACGTCCACGACCTCCTCTTGCTGAAGGACACCGCAGCGAGGTCCGGTGCCTGGGTCGTAGGTTAGAAGCTTCAAGTCTTTTTCTCCTGGGCTTTGGCAACAACTAATGCATGGGCGAGAAACTGGCCGGGACCATAATCTTGGACTCCTGGCTGACCAGACCCGGAGCGCCCGGCGGCCAGTGCTCGATCTGGCGGGAGGCGGCCCGGACCTCGGTCCTGTGGGCCAAATCACTGTAAGGCCAGATATGCATCCAGCGGTTCAGATCGCCCAATTCGGTGTACATTCCTGCAGCCAATGGCGAAAGCTCTTCACGGTAAGGCATGGAATCACCCCACCGGCGCAGTAACTCCGGAATAGAACCCACCTCGTAAGTATAGGTGCGCATTTCGTAGATATTCCCCAGTTCCTGGTCGCCGCCCAACGGCCGCATGAAAGGCGCTGGGATCCAAATCTCCGAGTTCATGTTGGTGATGAATTCCCTGAGTTTCGGTGGCCAGTTAGGGTCGGCACTGGCCTGTCCCCTGATCTTGTCTCGTTCTTCCAGGTCCTGGTAGCCCCAGACGTGTATGATCTGGTTCAGTGCCCCGACTTCGGTGTGCCAGAAGGCGGCTAGGGGCGAATACTTTTCCCGGTGAGGCAAGGCTACAGCGAATGCCTCCTCGGCCGCTGGGACCGTTCCCGGCTTCAAATCGTAGGTCCGGACTTCGTAAATCATCACTCTCCTCTGAGCCAAGAGACCCAGACTGCTTGCTGCGTCGCCAGTGTACCAACAGCGGCTCACGCCAGCAACCGAAGTTCAGACAGTGAGGCTAATGGCTGGGAATCCGGCCTTTTTGAACGCTTCCATCAAGACCAGAGGCATTTCGGACCCGCCGTACCGGATGTGGGTCCGAAAGATAAAACGTGGTAGACGGCCGCGATGTTGGTGGTCGTGGACTCCAATACCAGAAACCGGCCGCCACTCTAAAATCTACTTTTAAAGGCATTGCGCTCTACCCATATTATTCGCAGTCCTCTCAGAGCCTAACTTCGCTAGCATTCCAGTGGTGACCATGGCCAGCCCATACGGTATTATTCCTGGTGGGAATTTGAGCGCGAATATATACTTGCGATGGAGGCCAGCTGTGGCATACCGGATTAATCACGTGCACATCAGAGCGTCCGATCCGCGGGCTTCGGCCGGTTGGTACGAAAGGCATTTCAATGCCAAAATCTTGTGGGAACGGGAGATCATGCCCAACACAGTCACCGTAAGCATGGAAGTTGGAGGACCGGTCCGGCTGAACATCTCCTCCAAACCGCCCGGGACTTCGGACGAACGCAGTACGGCCGAACTGAACCGTCTGGGTCTGGAGCATTTCGGGTTCGATGTCGACGACCTCGAAACGGAGTTAGGACGGCTTGAGAAAGACGGCGTCAGACTCGTGCTACCCCTCACTCACGTGGCAACTGGGGCCCGATTGGCTTACATCGAAGGGCCAGACGACGTGTTGATTGAGCTGGTTCAGTCAGCTCGGTAATCCGGCCAAGCGTCCTTCTGTTACATTTGATAACATGTTCGGTGATTTCACAATTGAAGCGAATTACGCGACAGGCGCACCGCGCTGCCTGTACTGAGGAGTTAACTGATGCCCGAGACACCACTGCACTACCAGACCATCATGGAGGTCGCTAGCAAGATCCAATCGAGAGAGTTGTCGCCAGTGGAACTGACCCGGACAATTCTCGACCGGATACAGGCGCTGGACAGCCAACTCCTGAGCTACGCCACGGTCATGGCAGACCAAGCCTTGGACGCGGCACAAAAGGCAGAAGCCGAGATAGCGGCCGGCCGGTACCTGGGCCAACTCCACGGAGTGCCCATTGCGGTCAAGGACCTCTGTTTCACCAAGGGAGTATCAACAATGGGCGGTTCCCAGGTGCTGCGGGATCTGGTGCCCGAATTTGACGGCACCGTTGTCCAGAATTTGAATGCTGCCGGCGCGGTTATCTTGGGAAAACTGAACCTTACCGAAGGTGCGATGGCTGGCTACAACCCCAAATTCCAAATCCCGATCAACCCCTGGGGTTCTGAACTCTGGTCGGGCGCTTCATCCAGTGGATCGGGAGTATCTGTGGCTGCTGGGCTGTGCTATGGCTCTTTGGGCAGCGACACCGGCGGTTCCATCAGGTTTCCTTCGGCAGCCTGTGGAATCGTTGGAATCAAACCCACCTGGGGGCGGGTCAGCCGATACGGTGTCCTGGCCCTAGCGGAGTCCATGGACCACGTCGGGCCCATGACCCGGAGCGCCGCCGACGCCGGCATAATGCTACAGGCCCTCGCCGGGCACGACCCCAACGATGAGACATCCCTAGACGTTCCAGTGCCCAACATGCTGGAAGGATTGGAGCAAGGGGTAAACGGCATACGCATCGGTGTGGACGAACGTTACATCGGACATGACGTCGACCCTGAGGTGGCCGAAGCAGTTATGGCGGGGGCCCGGTTGATGGAAAGCCTCGGCGCCACGCTGGTCAGCGTCCACATGCCCGAAACCGAGGAGTTCTCCAGGGCCTGGGGAGTGTTATGTTCCGCTGAGGCAGCCGCTGCCCACCGGAACACTTTCCCGTCCCGCAGCGCTGAATACGGACCTTGGTTCAGGGGCTGGTTGGAGAAAGGATCGAGTTACAGCGCCGCCGACTATGCGGCAGCCAACTACAAACGCCTGGACTGCAATGGCATTTTGTCTCGCCTCTTCGCCGACATTGATATTCTAGTCTGCCCTACAACGACTCTACCGGCGTTCCCGATCACCCCAGAAGAGCTATACGGGCCGATGGAGGACGCGGAATGGACCTGGGGTAGGTTCACGATACCATTCGATTTCAACGGTGCGCCCACGATATCACTGCCCAGCGGCCTCAATGACCAAGGCATCCCACTGAGCATCCAATTTGTGGGCAAGCACCTCGCGGAACCGACCTTGGTTCGCGTGGGTGCTGCGTACGAGCGGGCCACGGACCATCACAACCTGCGTCCCGATATCTAGGGACAATGCCACTCGGGGTAATACCCCGGCAGCACCCTCGGGCCCATCTGACCCGAGACGGAATACCCTGGTACCTAGGGTATATCGGACGTTAACTCTCATCGGAGTATGTGATCATGTACAACAAACAAATGATCAGCTTAGAGCAGGCCCAAGCCGCCATTACGGCGATGATCGCAGACTACAATCGGGATACTAACCGACGGAAAGTGGACATGGCAGTGGTCGACGATGCCGGAAACCTCTTGGCCTATGCCAGAATGGACCGGTGTTTGAGGCCTACCCAGGCCATCAGAAAAGCCTACACCGCAGCTACAAGGAGTATGTCAACAGCGGAGTTCGCCGAGCAACTGAGTTCTATGGGCAGGAGCATCGATGTTTACGCCGACCCTCAACTCGTCGCTATTCCCGGCGGTGTGACGGTCCTCCACGATGGCGTCGTAGTGGGGGCAATCGGCGTAGGAGGGCTGCCTAGCGGGTTCGACGACGAGGCTATTGCCAAGGCCGGTGTACAGGCGCTCGGACTTTAGACAGGAACCCAATTACAGCCTTAAAACAGATCTCACCCCGCATTCTGCCCGGGGAACACTCTAACGCCTCCCGTCGTCATTCGAACAAAGGCCGTAACCCACGATCCTTCTCACTATTTGGCTGACACATCCCATTCACCTCGTATTGCGACAATAGGGCTGCATTAAAGCGATGGACGATAAATAGTGCAGGGGCGGGTTTGAGGCCCGCCCCTGCACTATTTATCGTCCGGTCTCGTCGGTCAGGTTACGAGTCAATGAGATTATCCCGGATCGCTTTGCTTCTCAGGTCGCCCTGTTGCTCCAGATGAGAATTAATATTTTTGATGGCCGACTGCAACATCGATGGCACGACTGCTTGAGCCGCCTGGCCGTATTCGGCCTCTTCCAGCAAGTCCTTGGTCTTCCCGCTTAGATGTTTTAGCGACCAAGCGACCTGACCCTGGATTCCGACCAGGCCTTCCGGGAACTCCCGATGGGTGCTACGTGGAATTCCAGACCGGTCATAGCCGCCCCCGTGCCAGTGCCCGCTCTCGGCGTGGCAGTCGAAACGGAGTACCTCCTCATTGCCGACGTCGACCCCTATGGTAGGCCCGCCGCAGCCCTTGCCAGCGACGTTCAGGATCCTAATCGGCCAGACATAGGCGGCCACCTGTCCGTCTGAGGACAAAGGAACATGTAGGGCCTCTCCCAGGTATTTTTCTCCGTCTCGTTTGGTCGCCATGTCCGGTCTCCCTGCGAATTCAAGTATGGACCCTCGGGAAAATATCACACCGCCACCCCAAAGACAATATGAGATACCGACGCCAACCACCCAAAGTTGTTATACCAGAGAATGGGCCCAACCAGTGCCGCGGCAAGAGTTGCACCGATACGCAGACTTCCGACCCTTGCCATTGCAGTGAGCGCACGACCTGGGAGGCTGGGCGACCATCACGTTGCCGGCGCCGCGGCAAGCCCGGCACTCGTCTCCGTTAACCTGGCCCACACCCTGACAATACCGGCAGTCGACCGGGGAGAACTCCAGAGTCTGTTGTACCATTCCTGTGCCACCTCCGGATGCGTACTAGCTGTGCCGTCCACCCACGGCCACCGGCGGGATCCTGGTGTGCCAAGGAGTTGCTTGTTCGTACGCGTGGGCCACACGCATCACCGTCTCCTCGTCAAAGGGACGGCCGGCAATCTGAAGGGCCAAAGGAAGACCGCCGTCACTTTGTGAAGTGAAACCACATAATATGGAGATTGCTGGCGTTCCTGCCAGACTAAAAGTGCCTTGAAATGAACCGCCGCCCAAAGCGCCTTTGGCCTGTTCCTGGCTTTCGACACGGGCTTCCAAGTTAATGATTCCAGCGGGGGCGGTAAAGACGGGTGCCAGCAGAACATCCACATCTTCCAAAAGAGCGAGCACCTGCTGCCGCAGCATTGCCCGCAGTTTTTGCGCCTTATAGTACACTTGGGCCGGGATTAGATTGGCCGTCATAAAGGACACCCGTGTGTTGTGATGAAAATCCGCAGGTCTTTGTCGCAACCACTGAGGGCGCAAACTGACCCGTTCGACGTGAGTTATAGTGCGAGTTATGAACCCCGCTTGAGCCGCCAATGGGACTGATACGTCCCTAACATCAGCTCCCAGTCCGCTCAAGACACCGGCCGCAGACAACACACCTTGGCGGGTTGCTGCATCCAAGTGCAGGTCCGAAGTGTCCAGCAGCTCGCGGACCAAACCCACCTTGAGTCCGCCGATATCCCCAGTCAAGGCCTTGCGGTAGTCGGGTACCGGCTTCTGCCAAGTGTAAGGGTCGTTTGGGTCATAACCCGCGATGCCCGCCAACGTTATAGCGCAATCCTCCACGGTGCGGGATATCGGTCCGATGGTGTCAAACGACCAACCGGCACCGTCCACACCGTAACGGCTGACCCGCCCCCAGGTGGGCCGCAGCCCTGTCATACCGCAGTTGGCCGCGGGGCCTCTCACAGAGCCACCGGTATCTTCACCCAATGAGGTAGCGCAGAGGCGTGCGGCGGTCGCGGCTCCCGAGCCAGCGCTGGATATCCCTGGACTTCTGGCCAGGTCCCAGGGGTTCCGAGCGGGCCCAAAATTGGAGCTTTGCGGTTCGCCGATGGCAAACTCGCTCATGTTGAGTTTACCCAGCAGAATAGCGCCGGTCTTATTCAAGTTGGTCATCACTGTGGCGTCGAAGCCAGGCACGAAACCAGTCCTGAGCTTCGAGGCGCCGGTGGTCCGGATGCCCTGAGTGTAAATCTGGTCCTTCACCGCTAGGGGTATACCGTGCAGTACGCCCCGGTATACTCCCTGCAGAACCTCGGCTTCCACTTCTCGCGCTCGCCGTCGGGCCTCCTCAGCGCAGACCGTGATGTAGGAGTTGACATGGGGGTCGATGCGCTGGATGCGTTCCAGGTAAGCTTCCACCGCTTCCACCGGTGACACCTGTTTGGCTTCGATCGCGGAACCCAATTCCGTTACCGAAAGGAATGCGATTTCGGACCGCTCCATAGAGAGCCTCCAATCATCTTGACGTCTAGCAGACCCACCAGTGCATTGATCTTTCAGTGACGCAAATGCACACCCTTGTCGGGGCTGAACAACGCATATTGGCGAATAATCAGCCCAATGGTACAACCGCCATCGGTTTGAGAAAAGTGTGAAGAATACTTGGAGTACACACGAACGCCAAATTATTGTCGGTAACGCCCTTAGTAGTAACCCGATTGGTGGGCAATAAACCGGTGACCTCGGTTGGTGCGGAAGATGACGGCACTCTTATCGTCAACGTGGACACCCAATTCCAACCGGTGACTCCCACGCTCCGCAGCCTGACTTTGCAACACGTTGGACAAAGGCTCCAGCACCGCGTTAACATCCGCTTGCCTATCTCCTCTACGTCTACGGCTTGGGAATAGAATTGCCTAATAGGAACATTTTCTACGGCTGGTTCGTGGTATTCGGGTGCGCCTTCGTCGTCTTTGGAGTCGCCGGCAGCCAGTTCTCATTTGGCGTTTTCCTAAAGCCCATGGCCGACGAATTCGGCTGGAGCCGGGGTACCATCTCCCTAGCCTTTGGCGTGACCTTCATGATTTCGGGGCTGCTGCGTCCAGTAGCTGGCTACCTAGCCGACCGTTACAGCGCTAAATGGGCGGCGCTGGCGGGCGTGTTGATCATGGGAGGCATGCTGTTGCTGCTGCCTCTAGTCGGCAACTTGCTCCAACTATTTGTTGTATTCGCTGTTATGAGTATCGGTATCACGCTGGGGACCGGACCCATTCTGACAAAGATCGTCAGCGAATGGTTCCTAGTTGGTCGGGGAGTCACACTGGGCCTAGTCAGCGGCGCCGGGTCCTTCGGCGCCATGATTTTGGTCCCGGCATCCGCTGCTTTTCTGGTCGTATTCGATTGGCAAGAGGCCTATTTGTTCCTGGGCTTTTTGTTGCTCCTCCTCGTATTTCCGATAGGAGCTTACTTCATTAGAAATCGTCCCCGCGACATGGGACTAAAGCCTTATGACGCCCCTGCTTCTCCTTCCGACAATGGACCGGGCCATACGGCAGTAGTCTTCCGGGAAGTAACATTTCGTGAAGCTATACGCACGCCTCTCTTCCAGCGGCTGACTTTCGGGTATTTCGTTTGAGGGTACTCAATGAGCTTCGTGAACGCTCATTTTGTTACCTACGCCAGGGAGTTAGGCTACCACCCATTAGTGGCCGCCAGCGGATTCAGCCTCATTGGTGCATCCGCCATCATCGGGGCCATCTGGCTGGGGCACCTTTCAGACAAGCATGGCCGCCGCCGTCTGCTGACCTTCTCCTACCAACTGAGAACCATAGGTTTCATTATAGTGCTTCTTTCCATGGGCATTTCGTTCCTGGGAATTCCACCGCTGGGCCTGGTCGCGCTTATGGTGGGCATATTGCTGGTCGGGTTCTCGTGGAATGCCGTGGTCAGCATCACGGCGTCGTACGCATCCGACGGTTTCGGCATTACCAACCTGGGCCGCATCTACGGCACTATGTTCGCGGTGATGCCTCTGGGGGCCGGGCTGGGGGCCTACCTGGGCGGGCTCCTGTACGACGTACGCGGCACCTATGATGTGGCCATAGGGTCCAACGTGGTTCTTCTGATAATCTCCACCGCGCTAGTGTTCTCCATCAGAGAAGGAAGCCAGGAAGCCGTGGAAAGAAGGGGAGTCAGTTAGACCGAAGTGCTTTCGCACGCTAACCGGCAGCCAACGGCGGCGGCCCGACAATTCCTTGATCTATCGCATCATGGGCCGAGACTACGCCGTCGCCGAGCGCCACCAAACCGGATATGGCTGCGGCGTCGACCAGTTGGCCATCTTCGAAGTGCCTTGAATGTAGGTATACGGACGTGGGCACCAGATGGACTCCGAACCAGGTCAGCACCGGACGTAGCTGGGTATCCACCGCCAGATAGTGATGGTCCGTGGCCCCCATCCCCACCAGTCCACAAACCTTGCCCATCAGTCCTTCCACTGGGACGAGATCCAGCACGTTTTTCAACGCACCGGTGAAAGACGCCCGAAAAATAGGCGTTCCCAACAGGTACATGTCAGCCGCCATAATCCGCTGAACGACGGCCTCGGTGTCGTCGTCGTAATCGTTGAGTGGACGCCCATCGGCGAAAGAAATATCGTGCTCGCCCAGGTGTAGGATGCTAGTAGACAGACCAGGGAGTTGTTTAACTGACTGGAGCGCGACTTCCAACGCTTGGTACAGTCGGCCTGGCCGGGTCACCGAACCATGGATTGCCAGCAACGTTGGCACAATACGCCTCCATTGGGGAGATTGCCGATTCAGGTCTGCTGCGAAGCTACGTTTGGTTGACAGCCGGTTGGCTCTTCAGGCTCTTTTTGGCGAACTGGTTTTCCGGCTTGGGCAGCCCTAGGTTGCCTCTTAAAGTATCGGCCTCGTACTCGGTCCGGAACAGGCCCCGTTCTTTCAAGATGGGGAGCACATGGTCGACAAAATCGTTGAACCCGTCAGGCAACACGGAGTCGTTCAACATGAAACCATCTGCCGCCTTGTTTTCGAACCACGCCTGCATTCTATCGGCCACTTCGGTAGCGGTGCCGATGAACTCGTTCCGGGGCGTAGTTGCCCGCAGGGCCATTTGGCGCAGCGTCAGATTCTCGTTTTTTGCCAGTTGCTTGATGCCGTCGGTAGTGCTTTCCCAACCGTTCCGGCCAAAATCCCCCAGTTCCGGAAAGGGTCCGTCCAGGTCGTATTGGGTAAAGTCCATGTCGTTGAAGTACCGACCCAGGTAATTCAAGGCGTCATTAATGACCACCAAGTTGGCAATTTCTTGGTACTTCTCCTCCGCTTCAGCTGTGGTCCGACCTACTATGGGGGAACAGCCCGGCAGAACTAGGATGCTATCCACATCCCGGCCCGCCGCCACCGCGCGGCCTTTAACGTCGGCGTAGAACGCAGCACCGTCGGCCAGGACCGATTGGCCAGTGAACACCGCATCGGCCACCTTGGCTGCAAAACCCCGACCGGCTTCCGACGACCCCGCCTGGATCAGGACCGGTTGTCCCTGTCGAGATCGGGAGATGTTCAGCGGGCCCTGCACCGAGAAGAACTGGCCTTTAAAGTTCACCCTGTGCATTTTGGACGGGTCAATGAACTGCCCGGTTCCTTTGTTTCGGAAGAAAGCGTCATCCTCCCAGGAGTCCCACAGGCCTTTGGTAGCCTGGACAAACTCGTCGGCCATCTGGTATCGCAGGTCGTGGGCGGGGTGCTCGGCCCTGCCATAGTTCAGGGCAGAACCCTCCAAGGGGGATGTAACGATATTCCAGCCGGCCCGGCCGTCGCTAAGGTGGTCGATGGACG
>CAZYBD010000074.1:0-5592 GCA_964645515.1 uncultured Dehalococcoidia bacterium
GCGCTGAGGAGCTGAAACCAAAAGAGGTCAACCACTGCCTAGTTCTCTCCCGCTCCGGAGCGAGCGATGATTATGGCACCAATAAGGGCCACCAGCAGAACCAAAGAAGCAACTTCAAAGGGTACCGCCCAGGAGGAAAACAACGACTCTGCTATGCCGATGAACGGTGCATTCTGGGCCTCGGTATCTTTTTCCGCGTTAATAACAAACGACGGCACTAGGACACCCAAAAGACCCATCGCCGCCAAGGCGGCCAACGGCCACTGTTTGTTGTCGGAGGTGCGTGGATAGTCGCCGCTCCTCGTCAGCATGATGGCGAATACCAAGACAATAATGATGGCACCGCCGTAAATAAGCACTTGGACCAACGCCAGAAATTCAGCGTAGAGCACCAGGTAAATACCAGCCACCGCAATCAGGGACACCAAAAGTGCCAATGCAGCATGTACCACATTACGGCTGACCACACCAGCCAGCCCGCCACCCAAGGTGAAGACGGCTAAGATAACAAACAAGAACCACGCCATTCTACGAGCTCACGCCCCCGGCATTCCCCAACGGTGACTCACTAAACCTCAAAGATCCCCCAATGGCTCATCTGAGCCGGACGCCTGAACCAGGATAGTTTGACCCAAAGAGGAGTCACCAATCAGCTGCTCTTATTTGAACCCGGTATAGAGACTGCTAGGCCGGCAGAGCTACCACCAACCAAATTTTCTCTTTAACCAGTCCAAGCACCCGCCTATACCTCCGCGAGGGCCTTGCCGCCGCTTTACATAGCGGTCGGTGCAGTCCACACACGTGCAATAAGGCGGGTGTTTATCGCCTGTGTAGTGACGTTCGTCTTCGCGCCTCGGCACGCCTTACTCAACCTCCGCCTCAACCTTGGCTGACTCGGCCGAAGTTGAGGGTTTAGTTCGCTTTGTAGGCGGTATCCAATCGGTTTCTTTTTGGAACTTGCTGCCTATCTTAAGCAGCGAAGGTAGGTCAACACGGTCGCCGTTGCGGCTAAAAGTGCTCATTTCATGTTCGTGCGACATCACGATGGCGTCGAAATTACACACCTCGACACAAATCCCGCATAGTATACACCGGTTCAAATTGATCTCGAAGCTATCTACTATCTTCCTACGGGTGCTTTTGCCCTCTTGTTGTAGGAGGTTATCCTTCATAGTCGCCGACATACACTGGGTTGGGCATTGACGGATGCATACCATGCAACTGGTGCAGTAGGGCTCACCTACTGCTTCATCCCAGGTCAACGCAGGAAACCCCATGAACCGGAATTGCACCGGCGTCGGTGCGTCCTCACGTTGCAGAAAGTTACCGGTTGCCGGGTATTGGCGAGTGACCGGATCCCGCAGCCCCTTGGCCGAGGACATCAGGGTCACAATCATCCCCTTTATGCTGTTGAACATCTAGTTGCCTCCGGCCTGGCGGAGTGCTCGCCGCTCCGCCTGCAGTGCTTCCTGGCGTGCCCGAACTTCAGACACCCGGCTGGCGGGCCCCATCATTCGCCGGTATATCGCATAGCCGACCCAGAGCAACCCGGCGACCGACATGAGTGTCAGCGACCAGTCCGGCCATCCGTAGAACTGGTAGATGGCTGTCATGAGCACGCTCAAGAACGACAATGGGACGACGACTTTCCAGGCAAACGCCATCAGTTGGTCGATTCTAAGTCGAGGGAAAGTGCCCCGTATCCAAAAGACCACCATGATCACCAGATAGACTTTGAACAAAAACCAAATGATCTCCCAATCGCCAGAAAGCCCTGGTCCGGACCATCCTCCGAAGAATAGGATCACTGTGAGAGCGGCAATAGCGAAGGTGTTGATATATTCAGCCAGGAAAAAGACCGACCAGTGAGCCCCGCTGTATTCGACAAAAGGGCCACCCACTATTTCCGACTCAGCGAAATAGATGTCGAAGGGCGTCCGGCCGACCTCTGCCAGACCGGCAATAAAGAATATCACCAACCCAAGAGGTAGTACCACGAAGAATGGGTAGCTGCCCTGCTGGGCCACGATCTCCCTTAAATCCAAGGATTGGGCCAGCATAGCAACAGCCACAGCAACCATGATGATGGGTATTTCATAGCTGATTAGCTGGGCGGCGGCTCGGAGTCCGCCCAGGGTCCCATACTTGTTGGCAGAACCCCAACCAGCTAAAACCAGCCCCAGGATACCGACCACTGAGAAGGCGATAATGTAAAACAGCCCCAATTCCAGGTTCTGGAGTACGGCGCTCTGAGTCCCAGGGATGGTGACCCAGATCATAAAGGCCGAGACGACAACAATTAGCGGCGCGGCCCAGAATATGGCCCTTTCGGAGGATGTCGGAATGATATCCTCTTTCAAGATCAGCTTCATGGCATCGGCCACCGGTTGCATCAGCCCCATGGGTCCAGTGCGGGTCGGACCCAAGCGCCGCTGTAACCGGCCCAGAGCCTTACGCTCCAGCCAAACCAAAGACAGCACCACTACAGACAGCGCCGTGAACATGATAAAAAGGCCTAGGACTATCCAAGCGAAGTCAGCGCCGCTGATTAAGAGTGGTATAAAAGAATCAGCCATCAGCGGTCCACTTCGCCCATCACGATGTCCAGCGAGCCGAGGATCACCACAGCGTCGGCTACCCAGGTGTTAATAAGCATGGAGCGTATGGCCGAGAGATTGCAAAAAGAGGGAGGGCGCAACTTCACGCGGAAAGGCCGATCGCTGCCGTCACTGATCAAGTGCACCCCGATCTCCCCTCTTGGGTTTTCTGCCCGCATATACACCTCGCCTTCAGGGGGGCGGATCAGGCGGCGCCCCAACGACGATGCGACGTTGCCTTCAGGCAGTTGCTCCAAAGCTTGGTCGATTATTTTCAGCGACTCGTACATCTCCTGGATCCGCAGATAGTAACGGTCCCAACAGTCGCCGTCGAGCCCAATCGGCACGTCGAAATCGAAGCGGTCGTAAATAGAATAGGGAGCAGCCTTTCGAACGTCGTAATCAACTCCGGAAGCCCGCAGGCAAGGACCGGTAAGGCCCCAATCGATGGCGGCCGCAGCAGATACAGGAGACACGTCTTTCAGGCGAGCCAGGAAAATCTCATTGAACGTCAGGAGCTTGTCCGACTCTTCCACGTCTTCGCGAACTAACGGCAAGAGTTCCCTGAGACGCTCTACAAAATCGTCTGGAACGTCCTCTTTCAGCCCTCCGACCCGGAAGTAGTTGTGCATCATTCGAGCGCCCGAAACAGCTTCGAAGAGCCCTTGGATGCGTTCACGTCCTCGGAAACAGAACATCGACGGCGTCATAGCTCCGGCATCCAGTCCCATGGTGGCCACAAAGAGCAGATGGCTAGCAATTCGGTTAAGCTCGCAGAGGATGACGCGGACATACTCCGCCCGTTCTGGGACCTCAAGGTTCATCAACTTTTCTACGGCGCGGCAGTAAACATGCTCGTTGTTGAAATTCGCGATGTAATCCAGCCGGTCGAACAGTGTGGTGACCTGATGGTACTGCTCACCCTCGCACAGTTTTTCGGATCCTCGGTGAAGGTAGCCGATATGGGGTACCAGATCGACTATCTTCTCGCCGTCGACCCAGAGAACCATACGAAAGACGCCGTGGGTCGAGGGGTGCTGTGGGCCCATGTTCAATAGCATCTCGATCGGTTCGGCGTTGGCTAAAATTGTGGTTTTTGATGGTGTCATCTTATATTCAGTCCGAAGATGTCCGTAAAGAATACTGGATCAAAGTATGACAATATCGGGTTCGCTTGCTGGTTCCACTTCGTTACTCATCCACAATTCGCCTGTGAAATAAAACCCAGCCTCAATTAGGACCTCGTCGAGGATGCCCATTTCTTCGCAGTCCTCGAGGTACCCGGCAACCTGTGAGCGCAGAGATTTTCGGGCCTGTTCTACCGTGTCTCCGAATCCGGTGATATCCAACTCCGGACAAACGGTCTGAAATGCTTTTCCAGCCGTGGATTCCTCAATCTGATAAACGACCCGGTCTTTGGTATGATTTTTTGCGTTCTTCGACTTCTTAGGCATTAGATGTCCGGATGGCCACCCCAAAACTATTCGGAAAGGCCGACCAGTTGCGAGTCCGTCCCCGGGAATTCGAGCTGAATCTCGGTGCCTTGATCCACTCCAGGAAACCCGGCGGCGGCCAGTGTCTCTTCCAGGCTCTCCGTACCGTCCTGGGCCTCTATCCACGCCCGCATCACCTGCACCAAGTCGTCTTGGTCCGCCTCAATCGAGTCTCCCAGGCCTTCTATTCCCAGCCGCTCGACCTTGGCAACAAACCTCGTTGCGTCCTGGACCACGCAGGCGGTCAAAATTAAACGTTCCAACTGACCATGCATCCTGTTACTAAAACTCCTGGTACTCGTAGAACGGGAACTCTTTTCTGCCAGGGTATCCTTCGAACCCCTCATATAACAGCAAGGGTGCGAGGTCTGGATGCCCTACAAAGTCCACGCCAAACAGATCGTGGGCTTCTCGTTCGTGCCAGTCAGCTGCCCTCCAAACTGAAGTAACGGAGGGGAGGGACGGTTGATCGTACGGTACGTTAGTCTTAACGACCAGCGTCCGCTCAGGATCCAGAGACTGCAAGATGTAAACCAGTTGAAAGTACTGAGAATAGTCGACGCAGGTCAGGCACAGCAGCATATTGGCGGAGGTTCGAGAGTCAGTCTTGAGCCGCTGGCAAGCCTGCAGAATGTGCCTCGATTCGATAGTTATCTGGGGCAGGTCGCTCAGAGTTCCTGGTTGAGGCTGAAAATCTTGCAGCAGCTCGAGGGAGGCTTCCAACACCGAACGAGCACCGCCGTTAAGCAGACTCAGGTCAGGCTCCGTCGACTCCTCGAGTTCCACCGAATCCACATTTGCCGCCGTCTCATCTTGAATCCCGGCTTCAGGATCCGCCGAGTTTTCGTTGGCCTCTTTCACTTTTGAGTAGCGTCAGTCATGATCTTTTCTTGGAGCTTAAGGAAGCCATAAAGGAGCGCTTCCGGGCGCGGAGGGCAGCCTGGCACGTACACGTCCACCGGGACAATGTGGTCGACACCCATAACTACCGAGTAGGAACGATAGTAGGGCCCTCCGTTGGTCGCGCAGCTACCCATAGCTATGACCCACTTGGGCTCGGGCATTTGCTCGTAAAGCAACCGGATGGGCTCCGCCATCTTCTTTACCACGGTTCCGGCCACTATCATCACGTCGGATTGCCGGGGCGAGGGCCAAGTAACCACGCCGAACCGGTCGAAATCGTGGTGTGCCATGTAGGTCGAGATCATCTCGATGGCGCAACAGGCTAAACCGAAACTCAATGTCCATAGGGACGACTTCCGAGCCATAGCGAAGATTTGATCGGTAGTGGTGGTGATTACGCCCGGTACTTTATCACCTACGGTCTGATCAAACAGGCTCTGCCCAGGCTGATTCCCGGGGCCAACAATTATTTCTGCCATTCAAGTACCCCTTTTCGCCATGCATATACGATGGCGAATGCCAACACGCCCAAGAACAACAGCATCGCGTAGAAGGGCAATGAGTTGGACTGGGTGATCTTTTCTTGCATGAAGACAATC
>CAZYBD010000075.1:0-8977 GCA_964645515.1 uncultured Dehalococcoidia bacterium
CAGCGGCCACAATTATGTGGTGGGTTAAGCACCCCTGTTACATCTTTTCAGGTGAAACGGGAGATGGGAAAAGGCTAATCGCCGTTTGCGTCTACGTGTCGGGATGAGTGGAAATGAACTGCGCGGCTTTCCTAGAGTCGATATGGGGTGCCCGGACTTCGATGCCGGACTGCTCTTCTTGCAACAAGAAGGTAATAGAGTTATCCATGTCTCCCCAACCACGGTTCATTGCTTCTATAGCGATTTGCTCCGCCAGATTGGCCAACGGCATGGGGACGTTAAATTCGCGGCCCAGCTCCGTGGCTAGGCCGATGTCTTTTCGCGCCAGGTTCAGAGCAAAACTGGGCGGTTCGAATTCGCCTTTGAACACTGTGTTAGGCAGCGACTCATGGAGGCCGCTCATGCGGCCCACCGCACCGCGGCGGACGCACTCCCAGAGTGGCTCCGCTTCAACGCCCGCCTTGACCCCCAGCGTCAACCCCTCAGCGATAGCTTGGCGGACACCATGCCCGATCATGTTGTGGACCAGCTTGGCCACCGATCCCGCGCCAACGCTGCCGGCATAAAACACCTTATCTCCGAAGGCATCCAGCAACGGCTTCATTCGGTCGAAGACTTCCCGTTCTCCTCCTACCATGACCGCTAGATTCCGGCTCGCGGCGCCCGACTTTCCCCCGCTAACCGGGGCGTCCAACACGTGGATCCCCTTGGCCCGAAATTTGGGCTCTATCTCTCGTATCAGAGTCGGTCGGCTGGTAGAGAGGTCTATGTAGACCGATCCGGATTTGCTCCCCTCGAGGACCCCGTCTGGGCCCATAGCTACCAACTCGACTTCTTTGGGGCCAGGTAGGGAGGTCAGGGTGACATCACTCCGGCTGGCCACATCGGCCGGAGAGTTACCAAGTCGCGCCCCGGCTTCCAAAAAAGGCCTTGCAGCACCTTCACGGACATCGTAGACCACCAGTGGGTAACCTGCCTTTTGGATATTGTTGGCCATGCCCGCACCCATATTGCCGAGACCGATGAACCCAACGGTTTCCATTCGCTGCCTCCCTCTTGATGAAATAGACCAGTCAGATCATTGAGCATCTGGATTATATATGGGGCGTATGTGGTGCACCAGCGACCTCATCAACCCCCTCACAGTGGAGAGGTTTCCAGACAGCCACCCATGCACGCCAAGGACTGTGACACTTCCATTTTCAAGGTGCCACAGGAGTAGAATCGCCCTCGTGCGCGTGTCTCACGGAAATCTCCAAACTTTCGGTGAAATTGGTCGATGACTAAAATATCCAACTCGCTCTATACCCAATCTAAACACACGATTTGCGCCAAGAAATGCGGGAGCCGGAACACTTTCAGCGATCTAGGATGGGAGACCGGCATGTCCAAGGGAAAATTTCGTATGCAATACAGTGTGGGACCGTATGCATTAGACTTCTACTGCCCAGCACTCCAGTCGGCGATTGAAGTCGAAGGGGATTCTCATTACAATCCCGCCGACGTAAACGAAGACCGAATCCGACAGGATTTCATAGATTAGCATGGAATTGTATTCTTGCGGTTGAACAACTGAGAGGTCTAGGAAGAGCCTCGATGGCGTCGTTTACCCTAACAGCAGGATCCGACTCAGTTTGAGAGGAGTGAAGCCATTGGCCCGCAGCGGCGCCTAGTCGTAGAACCAGTCTGGAACGGGTCGGGCCCCGCCACCGGCACCCCTGGCCAGAGAGTCTTTCAACATCCCGATTCGAGACCGAAAGGGCCTCACTTGATTGGGGGTGCCGGTAACGCCCAGTCCCACCAAAAACATGAGGCTCTTGCCTGCGGCGTGGGGCGAGAAGAAAGCTGTGACCGCGTCGTCAAAAAAGGTCATACCGGTGGCTCCCAGTCCGAGAGAATGACTAGATAGATATAACCTGCCTCCCAATATTCCTGCTTCCAGTTGGGCTGCCCGGTAACCCCGGTTGCCGAACCGGCGCAGGATGCTTTCCAGGTCGGCGAGAAAAAAGGCCACGGCACTGGCATCGGCCCCCAAGGCCTGCTCAAAGCACAAATGCCCCGCGGCCTCGCGAAAATCCCCTGCTTTTAATAGCTCCAGGGTCGAACCGGTATGAAAGTAAGCGCCGGGCGCCATACCTTCCACCGCATTGACGATCAGGTAGGTGTCGATCAGCGCCTGGCGGCCGTTCCGATAGTCGGCCGTAAACGGGCTGGCGGAGGCGTTCAACAGTCCCCAAAGCTGGATTTCGGATATGGACTCACGGGCGAACCGGCGCGTGGAGCCCCTTCGGACAATCGAATCCCCCAATGCCTCCGAATCCAGCGCTCCGAGATAGGGAGGCTCTTCTGGACTCGGACCTAGTAGCTCCCGCCAGTCCGAAACTTCCTGCTGCGTGCGGAGCCGAGAGCTTTCGTTGAGATTCTGGGACTCAGCGTAGACCAAACGGTGCTCGTCCCCCAAGTCTCCCGACTGCAATCCGTCTAAGGGTAAAGACTCCAAGGGGGCGGAGTTGCCGAGGCCAATGGCCACCAGGCAGGTGGCGCTCTCCTGATCCGCGTCCAGGCCCAGAAGTAGCTCCAATTCGCTGTCCACGAACCCAGCGACTACCCTGGCAGGCAGCTCCAGGCTGTGGGACACTGCCATCAGGTTAGCCAGCACTGTGCCATTATCCCAGAAGCAATAACGATAGCCGCGGGCGCGGTATTTCCAGGCGCTACGCCAGAAGACAGCAGTACAGACAATCGTGGCCGGGGCCTGGCTAACAGCCTCTTCGTCTGCCGCGGCTTGGGTCAGGTTACCCCTAAAGTCCCCCTGCCGCAGCTGGACCAATGCGTTTTGGTCCGGCGAGAAGTGGTAAACGCCGGCCTCCAGCCCAGGCAGATCTCCGCAAACCAGATAGACCTCTATTGGATAGAGTGCACCGGCGGAGGCGGCCGCCCTATAATGCACCTCACCTGCCGACGGCAGGTTGCTTTTTCGGATCAGCCCTGCCGAGTAGTGCAGCAGTTGGGCCAAGGACCTTAGGTCGAGCGGCCGGCTGCCCGGTAGGTCCCAAGTGGATACCGCCTCCAACGCTGGCATGGCTGGTGCAGCTATGTCCGACGGCAGCGAAACTTGAGGCAGTCCGGAATATGATTTGTAGAGTGCAGGCTTGGTCTTGAGTTTTATATAGCTCAACCTGGTCGCTTCGTGGAAGTTCCGAGCGGCATCCGTATCGCTGTTTAGCACAATGACCTCTCAGTCTTCGCTATTGACCCAGAGAGACTATCTCGTCGAACTGTTCCTTGGTCACCGGTTGAATAGACAGGCGCATGCCGCGGCGGATGAGGAGCATTTCTTGGAGCTTTGGATTGGCCTTAATCTCCTCCATAGTCACTGGGCGGGAGAACTCCTTCTCGGCCTTGACATCCACCACCACCCAAACGGTTTCACCCGGGCTGCTCTTTGGGTCGTAGTGGATGTCGTTGGGGTCCCAGGCAGTGGCATCTGAGTAGGCCTCCGTGACGACTCTGGCGGTGCCGACCACCGCCAGCGGCTTGGCGTTGCTGTGGTAAAACAAAACACTGTCGCCAACTTTCATGTCATCGCGCATATAGTTGCGAGCCTGGAAGTTGCGTACGCCGTCCCATTCGGCGGTAGCGTCGGTCTCGTTCTGGAGATCGTTAAACGAATAAGCATTGGGTTCCGACTTGAACAACCAGTATCGTGACTCTGCCACAGTGAACTCCTTGAACTATCTTTCACCTGAGGTGAATGCCAACGGCCTCCCGGTCAAAGGAACCAGCAATGAGATCGGCCTTTTCCTGGCGTAGCACGTCTTTGCGCACCCGTAGACTGGGAGTCCGCGGCAATTCATCCCGTATTTCTAGATAGCGCGGAACCTTGAAATAAGCCATGTTCTCAGCGCACCAGTAGATCACGTCTTCTGGAGTTAGCGTCGCCCCTGCGCTGGGAGTGACGTACGCTTTCACTTCATCCTCTCCCAGTTCCGAGGGGACTGCCAATACCGCACAGTCCAAGACATCAGGGTTTCGTTTGATCACGTCCTCTACTTCTTGGGACGAGATGTTTTCACCACGGCGGCGGATAATGTCTTTTTTCCGGTCTACGTAGTAGAGAAAGCCATCACGGTCCATCCAGCCCAGGTCTCCTGTGTACAACCAACCGTCGCGCAGCGTCTGGCGGTCTTGCTCTTCATTGCGCCAATAACCGGGTGTTATCGCCGGGTTCTTGATCGTAATTTCTCCAGTCACGTCCGTCCCGATATGCTCGCCGGAGTCGGGGTCCACGATGCGTACCTGGTTATCGAACCCGGGAGAGGGGTGCTGCCTGGCTCGCCCCGAAGAACCACCGCGGCGTTGCGCCCCGATATTCTCGATGGTCCCATAACACGTCTCCGTCATACCGAAGCCGACGATGATATCGGTGTTGAACCGCTCCTGGAAGTTCGATAGAAACTCGGGCGGGAATGAAGGAGATCCGTAAAACAAGCGTACGGTGTTGATCTTGTCCTGGGGGGACTCTGGTTGCTTTGCCAACACCTGCATCATCATGCCGATGAAGTTCACCACAGTGGCCCGAGCTTCTCTCACCTGGTCCCAGAATCTAGAGGCGCTGAAACGGTTCACTACCACCAGCGTAGCACCGGCGGCCAGCGCCCCCATAGTGGAATAGTATTGGATGTTGGCATGGTAGTAGGGCAGACAGGTGAAGAAGCGGTCTTCCGGCGTCGCTTGGGTCCAGTGAGCGAATCCTTGTCCGGCGGCCACATACATCTGGTGGGTGACCTGAACTCCTTTGGGGTTCCCGGTGGTACCAGAGGTGTAACCGAGCATGGACACGTCCTGAGGACTGACCTGGGGGAGAACATCCAGCGGTAGGGCTGCGGCCAAGCCTTCTTCCAACGACTGCCACCCTGAGGGCACGGCGCTGGGCTCCCCGCGGAGCAACTGGTGACGGACGCTGGGAGCCACCTCGACCGCGGAGCCGGCGATATCAACATACAGAGGATCGGCGACCAAGGCCACCGCCTCTGCGTTGTTCAGGATATAGGCGATTTCATCTCTTTTGTATGCGGTATTGATAGGGACAGAGATAGCGCCCAAGACCGAAAGGCCGAACCAGCAGTAAAGGTACTCAATACAGTTGGGCATGAAGAAACATATTCGATCGCCTTTACGCACGCCCATTTGGATGAACAAGCTGGCCGTTTTCAGGACCCCGGTATGGAAATCTCTGTAAGTGTGGCGCTGGCCTGAGATTTCGATAAATACTTCGTCCGGACTCCTGTCTACCACCTGTTGGAGGAACCGGCCCAGCGACAATTCCCAGGCCTTTTGCCCTGCGGGTTGGGCCCGTTGATCCTGTTCTTGTGAAAAAGTCATGTCAAATGTTTACAATCCGTCCCCCAACCGGTCGGAGCAACCCAAACTAACACGTAGTCATAGGACGGTCAATAATGACTCCAGCCTTCGGTTGACACCCAATTTTACCCCGGTTAAGCTGGGTGCCCTCAAGTCAATCGCCTGAGATAACCGGCTTACAGAATCGGAATCATGTCAGAGTCAGTAGACTCCACCCGCCTTAGAATACTCAACGAAACAGGGGAATCCGGGCCCAAGGGAACCCTCATTGGATTCCGCTGCCTGAACTGTTCCACTCACATCTTCGGCCCGGCTACCTTTTGTCAGTCTTGCACTTCCTCCAACATGGAACCGACCGATCTCGGAACCAAAGGCACCCTTTACAGCTACACTATTGTGAGGATACCGCCAAGCGGTTGGCCTGGCCAAGTACCGTATATTCTGGGTCAGGTGGAGTTGCCGTCGGGGCCTCAAGTGTTGGCCGAGGTTATCGACTGCGATCACGCAGACTTGAGAATTGGGCTGCCGTTGGAGTTGGTCCTACAAGCTGTCCCGACCGAGGGATGCGGGCCCGACAAGCTAGTCTACAAGTGGCATCCCTTGCCGGCAATACCAGGGTAGCGATGGCACCATCGGAGGCGTTTCAGTGACACAAGTTCAGCCGGGGCGGGAAGTCGTAGTGGCCGGAGTAGGACTTCACCCTTTCGGGCGCTTCCTCAACGCAGACCTGAGCACCCTGGCTCTGGGCGCCGTCGTTCCGGCCCTGGAAGATGCGGGTGTTGAATGGAAAGACATCTCCATTGCCTACTTCGGCCACGTCTACTATCAGGGTATGTCACTTGGTGAGACCACCCTCTCCAAACTGGGTCTTACTGGCGTGCCCATCATCAATGTGGAGAACGCTTGCTCAAGTGGGTCCACCGCCTTCTGGCAGGCCTATTGGGGAGTCGCCACCGGCCTCTACGACCTGGCCTTGGCTTTCGGCGCGGAGAAGGTCCCCAGGGGGCCGGTGACCGTGACCGCCGAGGACAGCCCAGACCGGTATATCGGCGGCGACCATATGATGGCGGGCTACGCTCTCCGTTCTCGGAGGTACATGGAGGACACAGGAGCGCCGCCCGAAGCGTTGGCTCAGGTATCGGTTAAGGCAAGTCAAAATGCCTCGCTCAACCCTTACGCCCACCGAAAGGGCACCTACACGGTGGAAGAGGTGCTCAAGTCTAGGCTGGTGTCCGACCCGCTGACCCTCTACCAGTGTTGCCCAACCAGCGAGGGTTCCGCCGCCGCCATTTTGTGCTCTCGGGACGCCCTTGGCCGGTATGGCATAAATAGCGGCCGGGCTGTGACGGTGGCCGCAGCGGTGCTGACGTCGGGCCGGCACAACGGTCAAGGCGCCGACCATTCGGCGTTCAGTCCCTACCGTACCGAACCGGCCGCCCTCCAGGCGTACGAGATGAGCGGGTTGGGACCGGAGGACATGGACCTAGTGCAGGTGCACGACGCGGCGACCATCGGCGAGCTGCAGCAGTTGGAGGCACTGCACCTGATTCCATTCGGCCAGGCGTGGCAGGCCACCTTGGAGGGCCGAACGACACTTTCGGGAAACATCCCTACCAACACCGACGGAGGACTATTGGCTATGGGCCACCCCTTCGGCGCTTCCGGCATCCGTATGATCCACGAGACCGTCACCCAGTTGCGCAGAGAGGCAGGGCCACGCCAAATCGCAAAGGCCAAAGTCGGTCTAGCCCAGTGCTCCGGCGCCGGCGACGTTACGACAGTCCACATACTGGTGAAACATTAGTCAGAGGCCCAGAACTTCTCGACCATGCCCACATACATCATATTGGCCGCTATGAAAGGCAGGTTCGTTTCCGAGCACGGGAACACCTATGACAACTTCCAAATGATGGGCTATATCGAAGCCCCAGAAGGCAGCAGCTCCCAGGAAGTGGTCGGAACGTTCTTCGACCAGCCTCCCTTCCCTATTCAGTGGCAGGATGTGGAGTACCTCTGGGCCGAACTGTTGGGCAACTCTCCAGAGAACGCCCACCACGGCGACTATGATCGCGTATACGTTGAGGCGCTCCGCCAACGCTGGGAGAAAGGTCACGGAATCTGACAAACCCCGATCATCCCTACTTAACGATTCGCGACGGCTAACGATTGTAGCCTTTGAGATACTGAAGGCTACAGGGTCTTCGCCAGCTCGCGCAGCGGGCCGAACTCTGCCTTGAAGCCTTCAGCCAAGGCCCTCCGGTCGGTGCCGTGCAATACGAACCGAGCTCCCTCGGTCATCCAGTGGGCGGCGTATTTGGGCTCCTGGTGGTGCACCAATACCGGCACGCCTTTGGCCTCAGAAGTCTTGATAATATGCTTCACGGCGTCCTGGTACTCCGGGCGTTCGTAGTCATCTGGAATGCCCAAGGAAATGCTTAGGTCGTTGGGGCCGACGAAGATGCCGTCGATGCCAGAGATTTCCAGAATCTTATCCAAGACAGCAATGCCAGCAACACTTTCGATACCAATGATCGCGATGCTGTTCTTGTTGCGTTCCTCCAAATAGTCCCTTGTGGCGGAACTGACGTGCTCTCCGGTCAACATCACCTTGTCCGCCGCTGCGCCCTTGAGCGGGCGCCATTTAGCAGCGGCCACGACTTCCCGCGCTTGGTCCACGGACTCACAATAAGGCGCCAGCACGCCCTGAGCACCGGCGTCAATAGCCATGGTCACGTAATGGGAATCGGGTATGGGGATGCGGACTATGGGGACCACTCCTGTGGTATTGATCATAGTCAGGTAGTCGGCCAACTCGCCCCGACTCCGTGGGCTATGCTCAGTGTCTATGACAACATAGTCCAGCCCCACTCCGGTAAGCCCAGGAATCCAGCGCGGACTGCGGCCCACCGATAGCATAGTCCCGAAAACACGGCCGCCTTCTCTTAGTACCTGTTTCAGCTCTGCACCGTTCATCTGTGAACCTCCCCTTTACGGTCCTCTATAGAGGAAGATTGTCATTCGTTCGTGGTCGTGCCGGGCTCAATTTGAGCCTGGCCAGTATAGCACCATTCGACCTAGTGGAGTAACGATTAAGAGACCTGCGGCCCCTGTTAGGCCCTAGCCGGTTGGTTGGGGTTCATCAGGCTCTGGCAGAACCTAGCGGTCGCCATAAGGTCTGGTATGATCACGTGCTCGTTAACGGTGTGCATCTCGTTGGTCGACATGCCCACCACCACACAATCGATACCGTTCAGGCGCATGGCGTTGGCATCAGTACCTCCGCCCGAGGGCTTGATGTCCGGCTCCAAGCTTTGACTCTTTAAGAGATTGGTCACCAGGCGTACCACCGGTTCGTTAGGGTCCAGATTGTACATCTGAAACAACATGTCAATCTCTTCATTGATGGTGGCCTCATGGTATTTCTCCCGGGCCTTCTGCAAAGAGGCCATCACCTGCATCCTGAGCAGGTCCACGGTCTCGGTATTCCGACTGCGGAACTCACCACCAAAACTGGCCTCCACGGGAACGGCGCTGCGCACCGTACCGCCGGCAATCAGTCCGACGTTGAAAGTGGTCTCTTCGTCCAGCCGGCCTTGGGGCAGGTCGGCGATGA
>CAZYBD010000076.1:0-6420 GCA_964645515.1 uncultured Dehalococcoidia bacterium
TTCCAAGGGTTCTCCGACGCATTTCAAGAAAAAGACACCTTTTCAGGTCACGACCTGGCCCATGCCTTCGACTTGGCCACCAAGGCTGCATACGGTTCGGTGGGAGAGCCGGTTGAAGGCACGATGTTGACGGTAATCCGCCAGACGTCAGAGGCAGTGCAAAAACGCATCGGCCGGAGTGATAATCCCGAGGTTGCCAGGATCTGGGAAACAGCGTTTAACGCTTCCAGGGAGGCCCTGATACAGACTCCAAACCTGTTGCCTGTCTTGCGGGAATCGGGTGTGGTCGACTCCGGTGGCCTGGGCATGGTGGTGATAATTGGTGGAGGTCTAGAAGCCTTGGACCCTCAGGCCGACATGACAAGTCTGGCCGAGGCTTACCTGGGTCTAATCGACGGCGCCACCAGCATTTCCACCAAAGAGGGCTACCTGGACACGACCGTCGAGACCGGGTGGGGCTACTGCACCGAGTTCATCATCAGCGCCGAAGGGTTGGACCTGCTGGCAGTACGCGACTGGTTCCAGGAAACATACTTATCTACGGTCGTGGTGGGAGACGACCATCACGTGCGGGTCCACATCCACGCTGAGGATCCTGGACCGGCCATGAGTTACGCCGTTTCCCTAGGCAGCGTTTCCAATATCAAGATCGAAAACATGGACGAGCAAAACTCGGAGTTTGCCGCCGCAAACGATGAGGGCGGGACGTCGCCACACGCGGAAATGGCGGTATTGGCCGTGGTCTCGGGCAAAGGGCTGGCCGAGTTGTTCCGCAACTCAGGATGCGCAGCTGTACTCGATGGCGGCCAGACCATGAACCCCAGTGTCGAGCAGATCTTGGGAGCAGCCAAAGAGGCACGGGCCCACCGGGTGATCGTGCTGCCCAACAACAGGAACATCGTTGCCACGGCCCAGCAAGCAGCGGCCAGCAACGAAGCTCTACAAGTTGTGCCCACGACGAACATCCCCCAGGGGGTCGCCGCGCTGCTATCGTTTAATCCTGACCAGCCGCTGGAGAATAACCAGCGAGCCATTAATGCCGCTCTGGCCCACGTCTCCAGCATTGCCGTGACAAAGGCAGTCCGGGAAACAACCATCGGCGACATGACGGTGGCGGCGGGGGACTTTATCGGGCTCTTGGAAGACAACTTGGTAGCGACCGGTGAGTCCGCGGAAGAGGCATTGAACGCGACCCTGGCCCTGGCCGGCATGAACGCCAACGCCATCATAACAATCTACCGCGGTTCTGACGCAGACTACGAGGCGGCCGAGCGTCTCGCACAGTCACTTGAAGCGAAGATTCCAGGGATTCAAGTAGACCGTGTCGATGGCGGCCAGCCCCATTATCATTACTTCGCTTCTTTAGAATAAAGGGGGCCAGAATCCCATCGGGACCGGTAGCAAATCCAGGCACGCGGCGAAGGCAGTAGGAATATGGCGATACGCATCGTAACCGACAGTTCGGCCGACCTACCATCGGCCCTGGCCAAGCGCCACGACATCACGGTGATGCCGTGTTACGTGATCGCCGGGGATGAGACGTTCAAAGACGGTGTCGATATATCAGAGGACGCCTTTTACCAGCGACTCGAGTCGATGCCCCAGCCACCGACCACATCCCAGCCCTCCACCGCCGACTTCGAGGCCGTCTACAGGAATTTTATTGACCAGGGGGACCAGGTGATCTCCATACATGTGGCCGCCAAGCTCAGCGGCACCATGAATTCAGCGAATCAGGCCAAGGCCGCCATTGGGTCCCAGGCTCCAGTGGAGATTATCGACTCCAACCTGGCCTCGATTCCCCTCGGGCTGACCGTTCTGGATGCGGCAAAGGCTGTCCAAGACGCCGACGACTTCCGTGACGTTGCCCAAAAGGTGCGCGCATCACTCCACTTGAGTCATGGCTTCTTCGCTTTGGACACCCTTGAGTACTTGCAAAAGGGGGGTCGCATCGGCAAAGCTCAGGCATTTTTGGGTTCAATGTTGAGCGTGAAACCAATCCTCAGGATCCTGGAAGGCGAGGCCCACCCGGTGGAGCGTACTCGCAGCCGAAACCGGGCCCACCGCAGATTGGTGGAATTAGTGCGCGAGCTTGCTCCGATTCGCCAGATGGCGGTGATTCACAGTACCGATCCAGCCCCAGCGGAAACTGTGAAGAACGAATTGCGGGACCTCTGTCCGAACGAAAACGTAGTCGAGGCACGGTTTGGCCCAACCCTCGGCACGTACCTAGGCCCCAACGCCCTAGGCATCGCCGTCACCCAGGTGGGACCGTCAAGGCCGGCACGTCCGTTTATGTCAACTGGCGATTGACGTCCCCGATGGCACCGGAGATGATAAAAAATAGATGTCTTCCCCCAAATTCAACCAACCTCGTTCCGGGTTCACTTCTCTGAATACGCCGGGACTCCCAACTTCCTGAATGGACTAGAAAACGTTTATGGCTGCATCTAAACCAAAGGACCCAGTCTGGAGCGAAGTCTTCCGCAATATCCTGAATCTGGAAGAGGCCCACGGGTTCAACAATACCGCGGTGATGGGCGGACTGGACAAATTCGTCCAGCGGCAGTCAGCCGAAATGACGACCCAAGCCCAGGAGGCCAGTAATGCCGGCTTCCTACTAAACGAGTCCTATAACGCCATGTCCCCAGAAGTCCGGGCCCGTTGGGTGCGCCAGTGGCGCGAGGCTCTGGGAAACACCCTAGGGAATGAGTACGTAGGCCTCGTGCCGGTCCACAAATCGAAAGAGACTGCGATCCCGACCAGCAACGGCGGGACCTCACATAAAAGAACTCCTGGCTCAAAAAGTAAGGCCCACAGAGCGCCACCTCCCGGTCTCACCATCGAAGCCCCGGTGGACCGACTCCGGGGCGTGGATTCCAAGCTGACCGCCCGTTTCAAACGGCTGGACGTAGAAAGCATCAGGGACCTGCTTTACCTATTCCCCCGCCGGCACGAGGACTATTCCAAAGTCGTCAGCATCAACAAGCTGACTCCGGGCGAGGATTGCACGGTGGTGGCGACCGTTTGGGAGGCCCAAGACAAAGCCCAAGGCCATAAAGGGCGCCGCCACGACACGGAGGCGGTCCTCAGCGACGAGACCGGAAATATCCGAGTCGTCTGGTTCGGGCAACGCTACCTGGCCCGGACCCTCAAGCCCGGCAGCAAATTGGCAATCAGCGGTAAGCCCAGCGTCTTCCGTGGCCAATTGGTATTCGAATCACCGGAATATGAGCCAGTTTACCCAGACCAACCCGGCGTACATACCGGCAGGTTGGTTCCAGTGTACCCGCTTACCGAAGGCCTCACCGGGCGGAACATGCGGCGATTGACTTGGCAAGCTCTCCAACAATGGCTCGGCGGCGTCGAAGATCCGTTGCCCAAGGAGATGCTAAAACGGATCCAGTTGATGCCGCTCTTAGAGTCGGTGTTCCAGGCCCACTATCCCGACGGTCCTGAAATCTGGCAGACGGCCCGGCTCCGGTTAGCCTTCGACGAACTGCTAACCCTGCAACTTGCGGTGTTGTCCCGGCGTAGAGAGCAGCACCACGACGTGCAAGGCGTCCCCATACAGCCGTCTCCAGGCGTAGTTAGCGGCTTCCTCCAAAACCTGCCGTTCCCTCTGACTCAGGCACAACAGCGTTGTATTGGGGAGATCACCCACGACCTGCAACCTGGCACACCGCCGATGAACCGCCTATTGCAAGGAGAGGTCGGCAGTGGGAAAACGGTAGTCGCCCTGGCAGCCCTCCTCTCGGTGGCGGCCGCCGGTTATCAAGGGGCGATGATGGTCCCTACCGAGGTGCTGGCGGAGCAGCACTTTCAATCGGTGTGCGACTTGCTGAGCGGCCTGCCAAGACCGGTGCAGGAGAGCCATCTGCTTACGGTTTACCTGAAAGACTTGGACCGTCCGCTCTCCATCGGTCTCCTCACAGGAAGCTCGCGGGCTCCGATCAAACGGGAGTTGAACAAAATGGCTTCCGACGGCGCTCTGGATCTGCTCATCGGCACCCACGCTCTTATCCAAGAGGGAGTTTCCCTCCCCAATCTGGCCTTGGCCGTCGCCGACGAGCAACACCGGTTCGGCGTGATGCAACGGTTCGCCCTCCGAACCAGGGGCGGGGACAACCCCCACACGCTGTTAATGTCAGCCACACCCATACCCCGCACACTGTCGCTGACCCTTTACGGCGATCTGGACATCTCCACCATCGACGAAATGCCGGCCGGCCGACAGACCGTGGCCACCCGATGGATCGAGGCCGAGCGCCGGGACGCCGCCTACGGATTCGTCCGCAAGCAAGTGCAAGAGGGTCGTCAGGCGTTTGTGGTCTGCCCGCTGGTAGATGAGTCGGTGGCAATAGAAGCCAAGGCTGCGACCGAAGAGCACGAGCGGCTCTCCAAACAGATTTTCCCCGACTTGCAGGTAGGGCTGCTCCACGGCCGCATGGCCGCCAAGGACAAAGACAAAGTGATGCGACAATTCCGGGATGGAGAGTTGGACGTATTGGTATCCACGCCGGTGGTCGAGGTGGGAATCGACGTAGCCAACGCCACGGTAATGTTAATTGAAGCCGCCGACCGCTTCGGGCTGGCCCAGCTACACCAGTTCCGGGGCCGAGTCGGCAGAGGGGAACACAAGAGCTACTGCTTGCTGCTGTCCGACACCCGTTCTGAGACGGCAAGGGAACGGCTATCGGCGTTGGAACGGATCCACGACGGCTTCAAACTGGCTGAGGTGGACCTGGAGTTGCGTGGACCTGGCGACTTTTTCGGGACGCGTCAGAGTGGTCTTCCCGCGCTGAAGATGGCCCATTTGTCGGACCGGCACCTGTTGGAGATGGCCCGGGACGAGGCGGCGCGTTTGATGGAGCAAGACCCGCAGCTGAAGTTCCCTGAACACACTGCGTTGGCGGCTCAAGTCGCCCGGTTCGTGGCCCTGGCTGCCGCCGACGTTGCCTGAGGGTTGCTTAAACGTTAATTTGGGCCCCCACATATCCAACACGGAACGGTCCGTCAATCCGGTGAAGGCTAGAATCCACGCTGCTCCACTTCGGAACCCAACTTGGGATTGGACGCAAGCCACCTGGCCAGCAATATCAGGGCTACGCCGAGGATTTGAAACGGTAGCCCACGTTCCAGATCGTTTCCACGAAAGAACGGCCCGGCGCTTCCACCTTGGACCGCAGTCTTCTCACGTGAACGTCAACAGTTCGCGTCCCGCCCAGATAATCGTAACCCCAGACCTGGCTTAATAATGCATCCCGCGTGTACACCCGTCCGTGATTGGAAGCCAAGAGGACGAGCAACTGAAACTCTTTGTATGTCAGAGCAACTCGGCGTCCATCCACTGAAACATCATACCGCTCGAGGTCGATACTCAGGTTGCCTACGCTCAATACCTGGTTTCCCTTAGGACCTTTGACCCGGAATACCGCCTGCTTTACTCTCACGGCCAATTCATCTTCGGGCATGGGACAGACCAGCAGCTCGTCGGGATTTAAGGCTGGGGCGTAGTCGGAAACTGAGTCTCGAGGCACCGCCGCCAGGACGGGCACTCGCCGGTCTTTGCAGACATCTACTGTATGCCGGGCGACAGTCGGTTCCAACGACGCCATGGCAAGCATCACCACATCAGGGAGCGCGGACCCTTCATCGTCCAGTCGGTCTATGTCCACTTGGACCTGACACGACATGCCGGCTCTGTCGACGGCATCGGCCAGAGAATTGGGGCCGCCCCCGTGATTTACCAGGAGCAATACTTTATACAAGGGTCCAGGCAACCGTTTAGTTAGGGGATACCGGCAGTATACCAGACAAACTCCGTCGGACCCGGCACCAGAAAGCCAGCGCAAGGCACCCGTTGATTGACCGACTGGCGACCGCAATCTATCATGATCGTACGGGGAACAGAAGAAGACTCAGGCGTAATTGAGCACCCAGAACACAATCTACCGCGTTACTAGAGAGGAATCACATGGCCATCCGTACAGCCGCCGAAACCGACGAGGAAGTTCGCCAGGGAATCCGCTCCAACATCTGGCGCGGGGTGACCTCCGGCGTAGCCCCGGGATATGTACAAGCCAACCTAGCCATCCTTCCCAAAGACTTGGCCTTTGATTTTCTGTTATTTTGCCAGCGTAATCAAAAACCTTGTCCTTTAATTGAGGTATTAGAAGCAGGAAATGCAGAACCGGTTTTGACCACCCCAAAGGCAGATATTAGAACCGATATTGGACTTTACCGCGTCTATAAAAACGGGGAATTAATTGATGAATTGAAGGACATCACAAAATACTGGCGTGATGATCTAGTTTCATTTCTATTGGGATGTAGCTTTACATTTGAAACCGCTATGCAAAGGGCTGGCATTTCTCTTAGACATATTGATGAAGATAAAAATGTTTCTATGTATAAGAC
>CAZYBD010000077.1:0-11511 GCA_964645515.1 uncultured Dehalococcoidia bacterium
GGGCAACCCAGTGATGGAGCCACCGCAAGAGTTCCACGACGAGTTGCTACGCTTGGCCAACTCCCCCGCCTCCGGCCGTCACCGCTACATGCCCAATCCCGGCTACATGGAGACCCGCCTTGCGGTAGCCGACACTCTCAAGAAGGAGACAGGACTACCCTTCGAAGGCGAGGACATTGTAATGACCTGCGGCGCGGCCGCGGCCGCGAACGTCGTGATGAAGACCATCCTCAACCCCGGAGATGAGGTGATAATCCTCTCCCCGTATTTTTGGGAATATCTCTACTACATCGATAACCACGGCGGGGTGCCGGTGATCGCACCGACCAACGATCAGTTCCAGTTGGACGTGACGGCCATCGAGGCCACGATAACCCTCAAGACCCGGGCCATCATCATTAACTCCCCCAACAACCCAACCGGGGCGGTCTACACTGCAGACGGAATTGCTGAGCTGGTCGCGCTCCTGAAAAGAAAGCAGGCCGAACACGACAGAGAGATCTTCATCGTCAGCGACGAGCCCTACCGCCGCATACTGTTCGATGGGATGACTTTCCCTCAGATATTGCCTCACTACGACAATAGCGTGGTGGTGACCTCCCACGCAAAGGACCTCGCACTACCGGGAGAGCGCATCGGCTACATCGCAGTGAACCCAAACTACGCCGGTAAAGAGGAGCTTTCGGCCGGGCTAGGATTTTGCAACCGCACTCTGGGATTCGTAAATGCCCCGGCACTGATGCAGCACATCGTACGCAACCTCCAAGGAGTTAGTGTGGACGCCGGCTACTACGAACAGAAACGGGACTATCTCCACGCCCAGCTAAGCGATTTGGGCTACGATGTTGTAAAGCCCCAAGGGGCCTTCTACCTATATCCCAAATCGCCCATCGAAGACGACGTGGCTTTCACCAAGGCGCTCCTGGAATCGAACGTACTCGTAGTGCCGGGACGAGGGTTCGGCACCCCGGGTTACTTCCGCATTTCATATTGCGTTGAAAACTGGGTGTTGGAAGGTGCGGTGGAAGGGTTTGCCCGAGCAGTTGCCGAGGTAGGTGGTTAGAGACTATCTCTCCTGGAACAAACGGACAAGGTCTATGGCTTGACCGTCCATTAAATCTTCCGTCAGCGGGGTCGTTAGCTGCCCCGAACTGCCGAAGGTACTCAGGTTCACCAGACCGGCCTGACCTTCGCCCAGAACATCAACGGTCTCGGCGACAGGATCGACCATCCAATACTCCCTGACCCCGTGGCGCCCGTAGAGTTGGGACTTGTAGCCTCGGTCGTACTCCACTGTACCCGGGTCCAAGACTTCAACGATTAAGTCAGGAGCGCCTTGGACGTAACCGCCGGTAACGATATCCGATCGTGTACTGGAGACGAAGGAAACGTCAGGCTGGACCACGTCGTATTCCGACAACAATACGTCTAACGGAGCAGACCATACCTGGCCCAAATCCCCACTCGCCAATATTGAACTCAACAGCCGGACTAGGTTGCCCAAGACCCTCTGGTGTCCCACGCTGGGCAGTGGAGACACCGTGATCTCCCCGTCCAGGAGTTGATAACGCTTGTCTTCCGGTGTGGCCATGTAGTCCTGAACGGTGAAACGTCGACGCGGTGGTTCCTGTGACATATCTTACTTCCTGTATGGCGTTGAGCAAATTATACTCGCACGGTCTGCCACCGCCATTACATAGGCATACCTTCCAATTCCCCATAGTCGCGCGGCTTTAGCCTGGGCACGCGACTGCCGGAGCCGTGGATTCTGGTTTTCGCCGGAATGGAGAGCACCCAGGGCGGGTTGTTCGAGAATCCCTACCTCTATGAGAGATCCGATACCGGCTCTGTTCAGACGGAATCCGTCCTCTGGACTACCCAAGGCTGTACCAGAGGTTTGGGTCGAGGGATGGCCCAGTAGCTGACGGCCGCTACTGCGTATATCACCGCCAACGGGACCAGCGCCCAGGTGTAGCTGCCGGTCCGGTCGACAACTACCCCCATCCAGACCGGCGTGCTCATCGACATTAACTGGTCGGGCAGATGCTGCCAACCGCGGAGGGTAGCGTAGTTCCGTCGGCCAAAAAAGTCTCCCATAATGGCCCAGGACAGGGGGTTGGCAGTATCGGAAAAAGCCAGCAGCAACACGAACAAGACAGCCTGCCAAATATGCCCGGTGTGGTTTAGTAGCACCAATACGGCCCCCGCACCACCGACCATCGCCATCCCGCACAGCTTTTGTTTGGACAGGTTGTCTCCCAGCCAACCGATGATGGGATTCATGATAAAAGAAGACAATGACAGAAGGCCGACCATCAGCGCCGAAATACGCAAACTATCGTCTTCGCTCCGCCCACCCCCCATCAAAAACCACACAACGAGAGGGGCAAACAAAAAGGCGGTGCCGGAGTGAACAGTATTTCGCAGTCCCACGGCCCAGACCAAGAGCCAATAAGACGCAGTGCGCATCGCCTCGCGGACAGTAAAATCGGGATCCATCGCAAGAGACGCACTCGGCATACCGCCCGAGGGCGCGCCCACAGTGCTTCCGCCTGGATTTGCACCGGACTCCAGTAACTCTGGGTCTACAGGACTGTCCCCGTCGGGTAATAGTCCCTTGCTTTCCGGTGAACGGTGCACCAGGAAGGAAAGAGGCAACACCACCGCCAGGATCACCACACCAGACACAAAGGCCGAAGTCCGCCAACCGGCCTCGAATGCCAGCAGGCCCATAAGCGGCGCTATCACCATTCCGCCCAACGGGCTGCCCATGCCGCCCACCGACATTGCCAGGGTGCGGTGGCGTCGGAACCACTGGTTGATGGCTGGCATGAGGGCGTTGTTGTAACCCGCTCTCATGCCAAGGGAGAGCAGCCCCACAAACACCACCAGAAAATATACGTAACTTTGGGTCGCTGAGAGGAGGATGAACCCGACACCCGAAGCGGTCCCACCAAAGATCATGATGGCCCGAGGGCCAAACCGGTCGTTCAGCCAGCCGAACAACGGGGCTTGGACCCCACCCTCCAGCCTGCCCAGCATTTCCGCCAAGGAAATGGCTGCTACGCCCACACCCAATTCCTTGCTAATGGGCAAAACGTACAGAGTGAATCCCCGGTTGAACGTGCCATGTTTCAGGGCATCTGCGGTGGCACTGACCGACACGATCCACCAACCAAAAAATACCTTGCCGGGCGCCCTCAGGAGTTTGTTAGGCTCTAATCTCATCAATCAAACTGAAAGTAAAAACACAAGTCTGTGGCGCTACCCAGTGACAACACCCAGTACTGAGACCGTAGTCCAGTATAGCGCCTGCTCTTTGGTCAGGAATCTGGTGGAATAGACAGGGCCGGGGGAATTCGCCTGACACTGTCCAACTGAAGCGTTAGCGACTGAGACCTTCCAGCGGCACAGAGAGGCCCTTATTCTTCCAGGTAGATCACTATGTTGTCCGTTCCGCTGGACAAGATCACCACGGCAGGTTCGCCATAGGGATTGCCCTCTATTTGGCCGGGACAAACAGGAAGTCCAAGGGTCCTGCCTCAACGAACTCTTTAAAGTCCTGGCCGTAGTAGACCCAGAGGTGTCCCTAGAGCACGTAGCTCGCCGTCTCTGCCTCGCTGTGGTGGTCCAATTCGGTGCACACTCCACGTGCACCAAGCATACCTTGGAGGTGCCGGCCGTGTTTTTGTCCACTCCGGGTTTACGCAACATCCCCTTGGTGTGAGCAGCGGTGTCCGGAGCAACAGTACCGTGTAGAACTGTTATCTACCGTCCTCCGAAAAACGTGCCCGTATCGCCCTTTGGTTTGCCGTAATCCTGAAAGTCCGAAATTCCGGGAATCGTACCGCCCGGGTCCCAATGACAGCAACCCGGTCGGACGCCATATAGGTCAATTTCAGTTGACACGTAAAGTGGCAGCGGCTAACATATTGGACGGCGCGCCGAGCCTAACTGACGCGTTCTCATCAAGAAATCCGTTCCATATAATATCCAGTTTGTATTATTGGCGTGCCTCATTGCGAAATGGGCATGGCTTGATGGAGAAAAGAGAATGGGTGACCAAGACATCGCTTTGATGGCACACCTTATGCGCCGAGCGGGATTCGGTGCTACCAGAGAAGAAGTCGAAGCTCGCGTAGCCAAGGGTTACGAGGCAACTGTGGAAGAGTTGCTGAGCAATGAGGACCAAGAGCCGCTGACCCGCATGGAGATGATGCGTTACCACCCGTGGACGTGGCGTCCCGGCACGCTGCCCGGCATGGGGGGAGCGGAATGGCTGCATGACATGATCAACACCAAGCGGCCGTTGGAAGAGAAGATGGCTCTCTTTTGGCACGGCATATTCGCCACCGGTGTGTCCAAAGTTGATCACTACAACGATGTGATGGACATGATCTTCAAATTCCGTAAGTTAGGACTGGGCGACTTTCGGACGCTGTTGATCGAAATGGCGAAAGACCCGGCCATGATTTACTGGCTGGACAACTACGAAAACCATGCCGACGCCGTTAACGAGAACTGGGGCCGTGAATTGCTGGGGCTCTTTAGCATGGGCGTGGGCAACTACACTGAGGTAGACGTAAGAGAGTGTTCAAGGGCGTTCACCGGCTGGACCTTCGAACCCAAACTCCCTCGGGCCCCCGTCGGTCGCCACGACTGGTTCTTCGAATACCGGGAAGAAGACCATGACGATACTGAAAAGACGTTCCTGGGCCAGACCGGAAACTTGAACGGCGAAGATATCATCCGGATTATCAGCGAAGATCCTGCCTGCGCTCGTTTCATAGCCCGTCATCTGTACAATTTCTTTGTGGCCGACGAGGCCCAAGTGCCCGCTTGGTCGGTGACGCCGCCGCGGGACTCGGAAGCAGTAGAGCTACTTGCCAACACGCTAATGGAATCGGGTTACGATATGCGGGTCACGCTGCGAGGCCTCTTCAACTCCGACTTCTTCAAGAACGCCCGGTTCGCCAGATTGAAGAACCCCACTGAGGTTGTGGTGGGTACACTCAGAATGGTGGGAGGTGCCGAGTTCCCGGCACCTGGCATTGGCGAATTGGCGCGACAGTGCGGCTACATGGGTCAAGACCTGCTGAACCCGCCCAGCGTGGAAGGTTGGCACACCGGTGCCGAGTGGATTAATAGTGGTTCACTGATGCGTCGGGTAAACTTCACGGCCGACCTAGTTGGCGACGTAGACCGCCCCGGCATCAGGGACATGGTTGAGCGGCTTAAGGCCCAGAATGTTAAGACCCCAGAGGACGCGGTCGACAGTTGCTTAGATTTGATCGGTCCGCTGGAAGTCAACAAAGAGAGTCGCGACGAACTGGTTAGCTTCACATTAGAAAGCGGCGACTTCAATTGGGACACCCCTGGCCAAATAGCCACCTCTACAAAACGAGTATCGGAGTTGCTCCAGTTGATTGTTTCACTCCGTGAGTATCAATACGCCTAAAAAGTAGGAGGATACTATGACCAGCACTAAAAAAGACCCAGTTCTGGTGGTTTTTCAGCTCTCTGGGGGCAACGACTACCTGAACACCGTTATCCCCTACTCCAACCCGGAGTACTATGACTACCGGCCTACCGTAGGCATCGCCGAAGAGCGAGTCATCAAAATAGACGACAAAGTCGGTTTCCATCCTGAAATGGGGCCCATGAAGAACATCTGGGACCGCGGTGATATGGCCATCATTCACGGAATCGGCTACGCCAACTCGCCCCGTTCCCACTTCCGCTCTATGGACATCTGGCACACTTGTGAGCCCGATAAACTGGGAACCGAAGGCTGGCTGGGCCGCACCACCCGCGATATCGACCCGCAAAAAGAAAACGTTCTTACCACAGTCAGTTTCGGGCCTTCCCTATTCCGGGCGTTGGCCCTACCCGGTACTCCCGTGGCGGTGGTGGATGACTTGGACAACTACGGATTGCTCCCCGGTATTACCGACGTCGAGCAGCGAAACAATATCCTGGAACGGTTCGCTCGCATGTATTCACCGGCCGTCGGCAGTAGCGCTGTCATGGACTACTTGGGGCAGACAGGGCTGGACACATTGGAGGGCGCCGACATATTGAAAGAAGCCCCAAAGATGTACTCTTCCGACGTCGAGTACCCCGACACACCCATCGCCAAGAAACTCAAAGGTATAGCCCAAGTTCACATGGCCAACTTCGGCACACGCATCTTCTACGTCGACCACGGCAGCTTCGACAGCCACACCAACCAGACAGGCATGGCTGACAAGCTGCTGCATGACATTTCTCACGGGTTGGACTCGTTCTTGGACGACCTCAAAGAACACAACGTTGACGACAACGTGGTGGTTGTGATGTTCACTGAGTTCGGCCGACGAACCTACGACAACGGTTCCGGCACTGACCACGGCGCTGGTGGGGCCGCCTTCGTGTTCGGAAAGCACGTCGCTGGCGGCCAGTACGGTCAATATCCGTCCATGGCCCGAGCCGACCTGGAGCAGGGAGACGTGGTACCCAACTATGACTTCCGCGGCCTTTACACCACGGTGCTGGAAGACTTCATGGGGTTGGACGCCAAACCCATCGTGGACGGCACTTTCGAAAAGCTGCCAATTCTAGCCTAAAACATCCGAGGCCAGCCGGTCATCAAAGAAATCCCAATAAGGGCGGCGCATGCGCCGCCCTTATTGGGATAGACCAGCTTCTTAAACCAAGAACCAGGCCCATAGACTACGGAGGAAAATCGATGCTTACGGAAACAGTAGCCGGACGGACCTACGATTACAGCTACAACGTTGGCCGCAACGCCCAGTCGGGCATGGGGTTTCAAGGCCCCCTGTCAATGGCGCAGGGAGTCGACGGCGTTGTATACGTGGTCAACCGCGGCGCGGAGACTATCGGCAACGTCGACTGGAACCGGACCGGTTTCGGCCAACGCATTTCCCGAATGAAGCTCGGCAGGGCCTCAGGTGAAGAGGAGTATTTAGGGGAGTTCAGCCGGTACGGCGACGGTGACGGCCAATTGATCTGGCCGGCCGGCATTGCCGCCGACAAGAACGGTCTCGTCTACGTGACCGACGAATGGCTGAACCGTGTGTCCGTTTTCGACAAGGATGGCAACTATCTACGTCATTGGAGCACAGTGCAGCCGGGAGACGAAGACCCCAACGGCTCCTGCCGAATTGCGATCTCAGGCGAGGGGACGATCTATATCACCGACGGCCGGAGCCACAAGGTCCGCCGTTTCAAGACCGACGGCACTTTCCTGGGGACATGGGGCACCAAAGGTTCCGGCGATGGCCAGTTCGACTCTCCTTGGGGCATCACCATTGGACCTGACGAGAAGATCTATGTCGCTGACTCCAACAACCACCGGGTACAAAAGTTCACTCCAGATGGGAATTTCGAGACCAAGTTCGGCGGTCCCGGTACCAAGCGAGGCGACTTGTACTACCCCTCCGACGTCGCTGTCGATCCAGACGGTGACGTATACGTTTGCGACTGGAGCAAGAACCGCTGGGGACTAGGCAGAGTTCACATCTTCAATGCCGATGGCGAGTTCCTGACCAGTCTCAGCGGGGATGCCCAGCAGTTGTCCAGTTGGGCCCAGCAGACAGTAGACGCCAATGACGACTACGCAAAGCGGCGCCGAGAGGTTCGATCCACGGAACCTGAGTGGACCTTTGCCCAGCCCACCGGCGTGGAGTTCGATTCTGAGAACCAACGGTTAATAGTGACGGACACCCAACGCTCTCGACTTCAAATCTATAACAAAAAGACCGGATACTTGGTCCCACAAATGAACCTGTGACCGGCACCGTCTGAATTCAGCGGTGGTTGAAGGTTGTCCGCCGGCGCTGCGCTAAGAGGCCCGTTTCCGGCGGACTGCTTTTGTTCGGCGTGCGATCTATAGCAAACGGTCCTCGGAGGAATGATGCAGGGCAAGACCGCCATTGCCAATATCCTGAAACAAGAAGGCGTAGAGTTCGTGTTCGCGTTCCCCAACAACACCCTGATTGACGCCGTCGCGGCGGCGGGAATCAAGCCCATCATCTCGCGGATGGAGCGGGGCGCGGTAAACATGGCCGACGCTTACAGCCGCATCAACAACGGCAACAAGACCGGTGTGTGCATCGTTCAGGCCGGCCCAGGCATTGAAAATGCCTTTCCAGGAGTCGCTCAGGCATACGCCGATTCCGTCCCCCTTTTGATGCTGCCGGGCCACCAGGGATCCGACCGTACAACCATGCCGTCGGACTTTTCAGCCAGCCGCAATTACGGCGGGGTCACCAAATGGTCCGGAATGATCAATTCGCCAGACCGGGTGCCCGAAATGCTGCGGCGGGCCTACACTCAACTCCGAGTCGGAGTGCCCGGACCGGTGGTCTTAGAAACCCCCACCGACGTAATGAACGGAGAGCTCAACGAATCTGAATTTTTTTACTCGCCCATCACCAAGCGCCGCACCGGCGTCGACCCTCAGGACGCAGCACGAGTGGGCAAGCGGCTGGTCGGTGCCTCGCACCCGGTTATTTACGCAGGCCAGGGCGTCTTGTACGCTGAGGCCACGGCCGAACTAGTGGAACTGGCTGAACTCTTGAACGCTCCCGTCATGACCACCACCCTCGGTAAGAGCGGCTTCCCGGAGGACCACCCGCTGTCTCTAGGAACAGGCGGCAACACCTGTACAAAAGCGGTCGGCGAGTTCCTGCGCAAATCAGACCTGGTTTTCGGCATCGGCACCAGTCTACAGAACACTCTAGCCTCAGCCCCTATTCCAGGGGGTAAGGCGATAATACAGTCCACCATTAACGACAAAGACCTGAACAGCGAGTACGGTCTGGAGGACCTGCTGCTGGGCGACTCCAAACTAGTGTTGCAGAAACTAATCGAAGAAGTAAAAGTAGCTCTTGGAGACAACGGCCGGCGGGGCCAAGAATCCGTTCCTGACGAAATTGCGGCCATCAAGGCCGATTGGTTGGCAGAATGGATGCCGCGTTTGACTTCCGAAGACGTGCCCATCAGCCCGTACCGGGTGGTCTGGGAACTGAACAACGGTCTAGACAAAGCCAACAGTATCGTAACCCATGACTCTGGCAACCCTCGAGACCAGATCGTTCCCTTTTATAACGCTACCACCCCTCGTGGTTACATTGGATGGGGAAATTCCACCCAACTAGGGGCCGGTCTCGGCTACGCTATGGGCGCCAAGCTAGCGGCCCCGGAAAAGACGGTGGTCAATTTGATGGGGGACACGGCTGTAGGAATGTGCGGCACCGACTTTGAGACCGCCTCCCGCAATCGCATCGGTACCATCACGGTAATCATCAATAACGGGGCCATGGGCGGCTACGAGAAAAACATCCCTATAGCAGTCGAGAAGTACGGCTCCAAATTCCTGACAGGTGATTACACCAAGATGGCCGAAAGCCTTGGGTGCACGGCAGAGACCATCACCCAACCATCCGACATCGCCCCAGCCCTACAGCGGGCCCGTGCGACGGCTTCCACCGGGCAGCCAGTGGTGCTAGAAATTATGACCCGCGAAGAGCCGATCTTCTCGCGGTATTACTGAAGGCGACTGCGGTCAAACTCCCTCTGATATTCCCCTTGCGAAAGAGGGATACAGATCGTCTGAGGCAGTGAGAGGGTAGCGATGCGGCAAAAGCCTCCCTTTGCAAGGGGGTGGTGGAAATCCCCCACACAGTTACAGCCTGTCTAGGAGGGACACATCAGATGCCCGGCCAATTCAGCTACGACGGATTATTCGCCGCCGGTTCGCCGTCGGTGCCCCCAGGAAAAGCGGCCCGCCATGCCAAGTATGATTTCGCGGTGGCCTATCCCGACCCTGACTTGATCCCACTGGACGGTCTGGTAGAGGCGACCCAGAGAGCGATGGCCGAAGACGGGCGTGATCTAGCCTACTACCCCGACCCGGCCGGTTATCCTGAGTTGCGCCGCCTGATTGCGGAAGACCTGGCCAATGAGCGCAACATCCAGGTCGACGAAAATCAGATGGTCTTGACCGCCGGTTCAGGCGAAGGGATCGCCATGGTGATCCAGGCTCTGACAGACACCGGCGACACCATTTTGACAGAAGAGTTCTTTTATCTGGGAACGCTCCGATCGATGCGCCGCTACCAGGCTAACGTTGTGGGCATTAAATGCGACGACGAGGGGCTGGTGCCCGAAGACATGGACGCTACCATCCGGCGGCTGAAAGACGAAGGACACCGAATCAAATTCCTCTATACCATTCCCACTTTCCAAAATCCACTGGGCTCGACCCTGCCCCTGGAAAGACGCAAGAAAATCTTGGAGATAACCGGACAACACGGTAATCCGGTGTTTGAAGACGACGCCTATTTCGCTCTCAGGTTTGAAGGCGAACCGGTGGAGTCCTTATATACCTTGAACGCCATGGGGGACGACACCGGACGGGTGATTTACTGCAGTTCCTACTCCAAAATCACCGCCCCTGGAATGCGCATGGGCTATCTGGTCGGCCCCGCCGATGTGATCAACCACGCCTGGGGATTCAAGATGGGCGGCGGGGTAAACCAGTTCGCGGCTTCGACCATCGCGGAGTTCGTGAAAAACGGCAATATGGGCGAACACATACGCCAACAAAACGACTCGCTACGCGCCAAACGTGCCGCCATGCTAGCCTCGTTGGGCGAGAACTTCGGGGATACAGCGACTTGGACCATACCGGAGGGCGGACTGTACATCTGGCTGACGCTCCCCGACGGCGCCGACGTTGCAGCACTGGAGGAGCAGGCGTTCCAGGAGGGTGTGGGCTATTTCAACGGCACGGTTTTCTCTCCGGAGGGGAGGGGTTCCAACTCCCTTAGGCTGTGTTTCGGCCATCCGACAACGGAAATGGTGACCGAGGGCGTCGCCGAACTGGCTAGGATTTTTGAACGGCACGGGTTACTGAAGTAGGCCGGTCTGAGACTTATCTACGTACGATGGTAGCGGCGGGTTTATCTTCCGGCCTTATGCCGTTGGTCTAAAATCCCTGGCGTCTAACCCTGGGGCATTAGTTCGATGCCTAGGCCATTGGGGTCGTCCACGTATAACGAGCCGCCCACCTCCTGGTACCTGACGCGGTTGGAGGCCAGGCGTCCCCCCTTGACCTCCTGGTACCGGTCCTTGGGAATGGGCATAGCTATATGCATCACGTTTCCCACGCCTTCGGGCGCCCGAAGGTGCAGCCGGGTCACGTTCGGAAAGTCGAAAAATGACAGGGCCATACCGTTATCGATGGCCACGTTCATATGGGTGGAGTCTGCCACGTCCCGGTTGGCCATTATCCCGATTACAGGCATGCCCATAATCTCCGAGTAAAAACAGGCCGTTTTCTCCAGGTTCTTGGCATACACCGCAATATGTTCCACACCGCTAGTGGACGGCTGCGGCAGGCCTGCCGGAATCATAGCTCGCAGTCTGTCTCTCTTTTCTTCGATGTCTTGAATGTTAATCATGACTTTGCCTCTCATTAGTTGGTTGAGTTAGGCAGTCACCCTC
>CAZYBD010000078.1:0-11630 GCA_964645515.1 uncultured Dehalococcoidia bacterium
CGCCGCAGCCGCATATGAAGAAATGACCCGACGGATTGTCGAACATATGCAGGCCCAAGGGAGCATTACTGTGGCAGAAGCCCGGACCATGTTCGACACCAGTCGCAAGTATGTGCTACCTCTGTTGGAGCACATGGATCGTCAGCAAATCACCCGCCGCTCCGGAGACGAGCGGGTATTGAGGTAGGGCTATGTCCTTGGACTTGGGTGAGACGGTACAACAGTTTGACCGGCTGACCCAATCGCTCCGTTCGTCGGAAGAGGAGCGGGAAAAGCGGCTGAAGGCCCTGTTGAACGTGGTTGCCGCGGTGTCGAACGAAACGGCCCAGACGCGAACCGGCGGGAATCCGGGTCGTCCTTTTTTGGCGGCTCAGGTGACCGGTTCTTTGCTGGGCAGCTATCCACCCGGCGATACCCCAACCGACTGGACCGTGGCCGCGGTCGACGGCTCCCACATCGATGTTGACAGGCATCTGCCCCTCCACTGCTTTCTGCTGAATTTCGGCGGCTGCGTCCTCACTTACGGCTCCAACCCGGATGCCATTCTATTTAGCCGTCCTCACCTTTCTACCGAGGCGGACGAACTCTATATCTCCGACACCGGCAATACGGTGAGCGAGGAGGCGGTGACCGGTTCTTTGTTAGGGTTGGTCCGCACTGTGAAAGAACTGGAGTTGCTGGCGGACACTGCACAGGAACTGGACGCGGAGATACCTGTTTTGGGCTTGGTCGATGGTTCGTTGGTTCTTTGGGGCCTGTCGGGCCAAGCCTACCGGCCGTTTGTGAGGGACGCCATTGTGCGGGACGGTATACTACCCGCCCTGAAGAGATTCGAGGCGTTGGCCGCTAAACGGCCGGTGGCGCTGGCAGCGTATATCTCATACCCTCGTAGCACCGAAGTGGTGAACGCCTTCCGCTGCGTGCTTTGCCCTCACTCTCAGAGCGTCTGCACCAACTCGTGCAACAACCGCCGTTCGATGCGGGAGCCGTGCTCAGAAGCAGACGACTTCTTGGACAGGGACATATTTCAACGGACTCTACCGCCTGGTTGGCGGTCGCCCATCTACAAGACCAACTCTTCGGTGCCAAGGGACTACTATGGGGACCGCCAGCAAGTTTATTTCTTCTACTTAAATGCCGGGGAGGAGATAGGTCGCGTGGAGGTGCCGGCATGGGTTGCCGAGAACGAAGCCCTGCTGTCGCTGTCTCACAGCTTGGTCTGGGACCAGTGCCGCCGAGGCCAAGGCTACCCGGTGGCTATTTCGGAATCCCATGAGCAAGCGGTGATTAACGCTGGAGACCGCCGTGTATTCCGTCGTATGCTGGCTGATTCTTTGGAGCGCCAGGGCCTGTCAGCCGCCACTTCTGAGAAGGACCGCACGAAACGAAATCCCTGGCTTTAATACCCTTCTTTAAATAGAAATTTTGCCGAAGGCTAACAATAGCATGGCCGCCGATTATTCTTGATTCAGTTCTCGCAGGAACCCGTCGTAGTTGCCAAAGCGGGCCACGGTCTTGAGAAACTCCGCCAGCGATCCAGTCCGTTCATGGAGCGTCTTTAACTGTTCGTCCACCGGGCTCACGGATGCGGCGCTGGTGGCGTAGGCACCGTGAAAGGCGAAGAATGCCTGGTTGATTTTCCGGATGAAGAACTGGTTTTCGATCAGCACCTGGCGGCGTTTCTCCATGTAGGCTTCCGCTTCCTCAATCTTACCTTCGGCCAGCAGTCCTTCGGTCTTGAGTCTAGTCTCTCGCATAGCGGCGCCGAAGTCGAAGGCGTCAGGGTCTGGCTCTGTTTCGGGTCTGTCTCGGTTAATCACTTTGCCGGTTATAGCGGTGAAAGCGCGGTCTCCGATGATACGGCCACCCAGCGTGGCGGCGGTCTCGTTCAGGGTGATCATGTCGGAGTTATCCCAAAAGTGCTGGCCAAGGGGCTGGAAAAAGAACCAGTGATGCAGCCATTCGTGGGCTGTAGTGACCAAAGCTCCGTGTAGGCTGCCGGACGAAGATACGATGCTGGGATAGGCGGCCACGCCGCCGGTGTTTTCCACCAGTGCGGCCAGGCCGTGTTCCTGGAGCACCAATTCTTCTAAGGCTTCTCGTTCCTGGTCGTCAATCCCTGGCCGGAGCAGGGTGGTGCTCAGTCTGGAAATCTGGTCCCGCGGCGAAAGAACCAGCACTCCGGGAGAACGGGCGTATACAGTGTCGACGGGAGGGAGAATGATCCCGATCCGGGAGGCAAATCCCTCTTCGACCAATACGGAGCTAATCTCAGACTCCAGAGTCTCTTCGACATTGGCCTGCATACTTTGCCGGAGTTGGGTTAACGTATCAATCTTGCCTCGTAATTTCTTCGCTTCCCTGTTGGATACTCTGCCGGCGACAAACCGAAGTTCCAGTCCGGCAATTTCTTCCCCCAAGTCGAAATACTCTTGAGCGTCGGCGATCCTTTCTTCCCGGGGTGGGACTGAATTCCAGGGGAGTAGGTCTCCCAACTTGTGGATCCACTTGTCTAGGACGTTGGATACTTCCCAGCGCACCAAATCATAACGATAAGGTGCCACGGCCAAATCAAAGGCCGACGGCCGGTAGTCGCCGCTAGCACTCCACAGAACGAGAACGGTAACGACCAACCCGAAAACACCGTTGCGGGTCCACCGGGCGGGAGATCGGCCCTGGTTGCCGCTAGGATTCATTTCAGGCTAGGACCCTATACCGGTAGCTCGATTGCAGCAGGTCGTTTTCATCAAAACGGGAGTAACGAAGCGGCTCTATGTCGATGGTTTTAGCGGCACCTTCGACAATCAACTCTGCCATGGTCACGCCTATCATCGGGGAGAGCTTGAACCCGTGTCCGCTAAAGCCAATGGCGCAATAAAGGCCTTCGATCCCCGGCACTTGGTCCAATACGGGATGCCAGTCGGGAGTGGTGGTGAATAGGCCTGACCAACCGCCGCGGTAATAAGCATTGGACATTGCTGGCATCCTCTTGGTGAGTCGGCCTATGACAGCGGCGGCGGTGTTCATATCGACGCCCTGGTTGTAATTCTCAACGTCGGCCTCTTCGTCGTTGCCGAACCCCATGAGAGTCATGGCCGGACCGTCGGGCCGGAAGGAAAACGATTGGGCTATATCGCCTACTGTGGGATGCAGAGGCAGCTGGTCCAGTGGGCGGGAAATCGAAGCCACCTGGTGACGTACCGGTACTAACGGGACGTCCACGCCGGTTTTGGCCAACTCGCCTTTGGACCATGGGCCGGCGGCGACCACGGCCACGGGTGTTTCTATCCGATCCTGGGCGGTCACTACCGCTCTTACCTTTCCACCAACTATTTCGATACGGTCGGCCGGGGTCCGCAGCGCTATCTCCGCTCCCATCTCCCGGGCGCGGGCAGCGTACGAAGTAGTGACCATGTACGGGTCTGCGTACCCTGACTGGGGTTCCCATCCCATCGCCTCACCCTCCGAAATGGATACCATGGGGGCGATGTCTCCAAGGTCGGTGGCGGTCACCAGCATGGTGTCGATGCCAAGCCTGTACTGCATGGCCACGTTTCGTTCGAGTCCAGCTCGGTCTGTCTCGTTCACTACCACCAGGTACCCGGTCTCGACGAACCCGGAATCACCGCCGACGACATCCGCGAAGTGAGTGAAAACTCCCAGGCTCTCCCAAGCCATGGTGGCGGTGACCGGATTGGAGTAGTGCATGCGGCAAATGGCCTGGGAGCGGCCGGTGGAACCGGAGCCAAGGACGTCTTTTTCCAGCAACAGGGTGTCTGTCACACCCAGCTGGCTTAGGCTGTACAAGATGCTGCACCCGATTACTCCCCCCCCGATAATTACTACGTCAGCGGTGGCTTTCATGGCTTCGTTGGCCTCCCTGTGGTAATAGTGCCGGTTCCATTTTCGAGTCTAATGAACCGGGGTGTCATCGGCAAGGGTTGGGTTTGTTGACAGTTGTTGACCAGCAGAGTAGACTTTTGATGATGTCAAATGTGACCGGATACCTTTGTTCTCGCTGCACTTGTCCGCTTACATAGGGACAGGTGGCTGTTAGCGTTAAAAAACCTGCGCAAGACTGACCTGAACCCGCCGGCGCGACTGCGATCGGTGGGTTTTTCATTTTGGCGATATTTGGAGAGGACAAGTTGAGTAGCCAGACCTCGGATACACCTACCAGAACCCTGGAAGACATCCACAAAGATAGCCTCGAGCTTGCAAAATCTTCCGACGGGATTATTCCGTTCATGGACGAAGAGGTTGGGCGGTTGGAAGACGAATCGGCGGCTTTTGAGGCCGGTGAGCGGGAAAACACTGTGTTCACCCCGTTCCGGCTCCGCCAAGGCGTCTATGGCCAGAGGCAAGCGGACGTGCAGATGATCCGAGTCAAGGTGCCGGGGGGCATTTTGACGCCGGAGAGCATGGACGGTTTGGGACATGTGGCCGAGCATTACGCCCCGCTGGGTAAGGGTCACATCACCACAAGGGAGAACATCCAGTTCCATCACATCCCTTTGGCCGAGTGCCCAGAAGTGCTAAGGCATCTGGGGGCGGTGGGACTTTCGACACGCGAAGCCTGCGGTAATACCGTGCGTAACGTGGTGGGTGCGCCTACCGCCGGTGTGTGCAGTGAGGAGATCTTCGATCCTACAGGCCATCTGGCGGCCTACGTGCGATTTGGTGTCCGCCACCCGATCACTCAGAATTTCCCCCGCAAGTTCAAGTCTGCCTTCACCGGCTGCGACGTCCATGATCACGTGTCTGCGGCTATACAGGACCTGACCTACGTGTCGCAGATCCGGCTGGAGAATGGTGAGAGCAAACGCGGGTTCAAAGTGTTCGCCGGGGGTGGCACCTCCATTATGCCCCGTTTGGCGAAGCCTTTATACGAGTTTCTCCCCGAGGAGGATTACTTGCGTTTGGCCCTGGCCATTTGGACCGTTTTTAATAACGCTGATATGCTGCGAAAGAACCGCATGATGGCCCGCCTGAAGGTCTTGATTGACCGTATCGGCCTGGATGAATTTAAAGCTTTGGTTGAAGCGGAATTGGAGAACATCGGGCCCATTGACCCCGCCCCTTACATGAATGTCGATGAATTGCAGCTGGAAACGCCACCAATCGTTTCCGCGGCGGTCCCCAACGGTCACGACAGCGGCGTCGAATACAGCCGGTGGCGTGAGACCAACGTCGAGGCTCAAAAGCAGGACAGGTACTTCGCCGTCCACGTCAAACCCGAGCGCGGCAATCTCGACGGGGCACAGTTCCACGCGTTGGCGGACATCATGCGCAAATACACCGGCGGGCGGGCCCGCACCAGTCAGGAGCAAAACCTGACGTTGCGGTTTGTCCCTGAAGCGCATCTCCACGATGTCTGGGAAGAACTTACCAGCATAGGGCTGGCGGAGCCGGATGCCCATTCCATTACCAACGTAGTGTCTTGCCCAGGCACAGATAGCTGCAAGCTGGGCATCACCTCTTCTATGGGGCTGGGCCAGGCGCTGCGTGAAGAGATGACAACCTGGGACGGCTTGCTGGAAGACAAAGGGGTGAATGACATACGCATCAAGATGAGCGGTTGCCCCAACGGTTGCGGTCTTCACCACATTGCCAACATAGGTTTCCATGGCGCTGCGCTGAAGGGCGCCGATGGGCAGCAGGTGCCAGCCTACGAGTTGTTCTTGGGTGGAAACTACGGCGACACCCGGGTAGAGGATTCTCGGGTCGGGACCAGGATCCCCAGAGTCAAAATACCGGCCAAGGCGGCCCCGGGTGTTTTAAAGACCATTGTGACCTATTACAAAGACAACCGGCAGGGCGAAGAAAAGTTCAATGCGTTCCTAGACCGAGTAGGTCTGGAAGAGTTAACCCAGGTTGCGGAATCTGCGGAGAAGTCTGCGCAAGAGGCTGATCCGGGCTCCGACATTTACATCGACTGGGAAAGGACCAACGTCTACAAGCTGGAGCGCGGCGAGGGCGAGTGCGCGGTCTAGGAATGTAGACTGTTGGCGATCTCGCTGGACGGCAAAGTTATTGCCTATGTGGAGGCGCGTATGCTCTCCGAAATGGGGGCATTGATCGTGCGCCACGGTGGGGTGCCTTTCGCTGCTCCGGTTCTTCAAGAAGTTTTGGCCTCGGATACCCCCGAAGTGGCGGCATTGGTGGATGACCTCTGCGCCGGCGAACTCGATGTCGTAATCCTACAGACGGGTGTGGGGACGAGAGCTTTATTTGAAGCCGCCGCTAACCGGGGTTTGAAACAAAAGCTTTTGGACACCCTAGCCCGAATCATTGTGGTCGCTCGAAGCCCCAAACCAGCCTCCGTTCTGCGCAAGAACAAGGTTCGGATCGACGTCATGCCGCCGGAACCTTTTACGTCTGGGGATCTTATCGTAGCTGTCCAGGATATGGACTTCCGGCAGAAGGAAGTGGCCGTCCAGGCCTACGGCGGGCCCAACAGTTTCCTCACAAAGACCTTGAAGGAGCGTGGAGCCAACGTCAGGGAGGTTTCCTTATACACCTGGGGCCTTCCTAATGATCTGGCGCCGGTTCTCGAACTAATCGATAAGTTGGTGGCCGGTACTATTTCGGCAGTGGCGTTCACCAGTCAGCCGCAGGTTCGAAATCTGTTAACCATCGCCGCACAGGCGGACCGGGAAGAGGAGTTGCGGCGGGCGCTGAATAGCGACATGATCGTGGTGGCGTCGGTGGGGCCGGTTTGCACTGGTCGGTTGAGAGAAGAGAACATCAGAGTCGATATAGAACCCGACCATCCCCATATGGGAAATCTGGTAATAGCCCTAGCGGAGCATTTCCAGCGCGCAGTTGCTTGAAACCTGGGGTCGGACCATCATATGGGCTGCGAGTCCGGCGTGAATCTGGCGACTGAATTTTAATATTATAGTTCTGAAGAACTTCTTTGTTGAGTGGGCCACGAGATCCTTCGTGGTGCTCACGGTGACAACGTCTAGGCGGAAATTGCCTGGTTGATTTTCCGAACCACCCACAAAACCCTAACCGCTATTCCGGGGAAGGTCGGGTCTTAGGGGGCTCAAACCTAAATGGTACTATACCTCCAATCCGCCTGATTTGCTAAAGAGAGGTAATCTGTCTTCGGGTCCAGGACTCTGGGCTGCGGCCGGAATAACTAGATTCCAGCCTGCGCGGGAATGACGAGACCTAGGCCTCCTTGTTGGAGATTTCAAGCTCCCTAACCGCGGGACCTCCCACGTAAGTTTTGGCTTGGAGTTGTTGGAAGTTACCCGCTAGCTTTTCATCCAGCGTTTAAATCGTTCCCACGAAGAGTCCGCACCTGGTTTCAGCGGTTGGCCGCGCCACCTCTCCTCTATGGATACCGACTGCGGTGAGACGAAGAACAGCAGGTAACCCACTAGCAGCAGCGCGAGGCCAAACCATGCGAATACCCAGGCCTTGAGTAGCGCCGCGATGATAAATATTGCCAGCCCGGCGAGCAGGACTTTGCCGGGCTTGATGGCCGGCCAACGCCCGCTAGGGGTGTAGCCGCTGGCTGGTGTTTGTTCGGGTTGCCTCTGTTGATTTTTGGGAAGGTCCTCCAGAGGTTTTTCATGGTGCCTTCCGGACTCATCGAGGGCGGTCTCACCGGCAGTCTTCAGGATCTCTTCTATTTCTTTCTGGTATTTGTCAGACATTGCCCCGCTCCTGTGGCTAGCGCTGCAGGTTCGGTAACTTGCTCTCGCATTACCTTGGTCTTCCAGAAAATTCGCCACATGGCTACTGCCTTTGCAATGACCCCGGTTCCTCTTCCGACCCCACCCTCAATCAGTAGGACGCACCTCGATTATACAATAACCAATATTTAGCGAGAAGAGAATTCTGGCGGAGACTGGTTGCTGCGATTGGTAGTCTAAGGAGGTTCTCAGTCGGCCCTGGCGGGCGGGACAACCTGGCCGGTGACCATGAAAATCACCCGTTCAGCGATGTTGGTGGCCCGGTCGGCTATTCGTTCCAGATCGTGGGCTACCCAGAGCAGGTGGGTGGCCGACTGGATGTTGTGAGGTTCCCTCGCCATGTTTTCGAATATCTGGCGGCTGACGTCGGCATAGAGTGAGTCGACTTCATCGTCCTCGTCCCAGACCCGGTTGGCCAAGTCCACATCCCGTTCCATAAGCGACCTCAAGCTGCCCTTCAGCATGCCGACACCCAGATCGGCCATTCTGTTGATGCCTTCGGGCGTTGGAGCGGGAAGGGCGTCGGAGATGATCAGGCAGATTTTCCCGATGCCCTCGGCGTAATCCCCAACCCGTTCCAGTTCGACGGCGATATGCAGTACGCTGAGCAGTGTGCGGAGGTCTACGGCCAAGGGTTGTTGAGTGGCAATCAGGTTTACGCACCGATCTTCCAACGCGAACCGCTTTTGATCGATCAGATCGTCGTCTCGGATGACCTGTTGGGCTAGGGTTGTATCTCCGTTACGCAGAGCGTCCATTGACTTCAAGATGGCGGCTTCCACCAGTAGGCCCAGCTGCAGTAGCTCGTCTTGGAGGTTTTCTAGACTGCGGTCGAAATCTGCGCGTACCATAACGAATCTCAGCCTAGCCGAACCGGCCGGTGATGTAGGCCTCGGTGCGTTCGTCTTCCGGGTTCGTGAAAATGTGGCGGCTTTCGCCGTATTCGACTACGAAGCCAACGCTGTTCTCGTCGCCCATCAAGAACGCGGTATAGTTGGAGACTCTGGCCGCTTGTTGCATATTGTGAGTCACGATGGTGATGGAATACTCCTCGGACAACTCGCGCATCAGTTCTTCGATGGCTAATGTGGCGATGGGATCCAGGGACGAGCAGGGCTCGTCCATCAGAATCACTCGCGGTTCGACCGCCAGGGCACGCGCGATGCATAGACGCTGCTGCTGCCCTCCGGAAAGGGACAGCGCGCTGGCGTTGAGCCTGTCTTTGACTTCGTCCCACAGAGCTGCCCTACGGAGCGAGCCTTCCACCAATTCGGCTATATTGCCCTTGAAACCGTTGATCCTGGGTCCAAAGGCCACGTTGTCGTAAATGGACTTGGGGAACGGGTTGGGCCGCTGAAACACCATCCCGATCATGTACCTGATTTCCGTGGGGTCCACGGTCGGGTCGTACAGGTTCATCCCTTCGAACAGCACCTCTCCCGAAACTCTGGCAGTTGGGATAAGGTCGTTCATGCGGTTGAAGCAGCGTAGCAGCGTACTTTTGCCGCACCCCGAAGGACCGATAATGGCTGTTATCCGGTTGCGCGCAACCTCCAAATTAACGTTGGATATGACCTGTTTGCTGGCGTAGAAGACGTTGAGCTCGCGGGCTCGAATTATCGATTCTGGTTGTTGCAACTGGTTAACCTTCCCAGCGGTTTTGGAACTTGTTCCGAAGGATCACTGCTCCGGCGTTCATTATCAATAATACGATTAATAGTACGATTATACCGGCAGCTGCGGCCTCCTGGAACCCGGCTTGAGGGCGGGAGGTCCAGTTGAAAATCTGGATTGGCAGAACCGTAAACCGGCTCAATGGGCCGTCGGGAGTAAAGGGTACGAAGGTAAGAGCGCCCATAGCGATCAAGGGCGCCGTTTCGCCCACTGCCCGACTCACCGCCAGGATCACGCCGGTTAGTATGCCCGGGAGAGCCTGTGGGAATACCATGTGGCGGATCACCTGCCATCGAGTGGCCCCCAAACCGTAAGCCCCGTCTCTAAGGGACGGTGGCACCGCCCGGATGGCTTCACTGGCGGCCACTATGACGATGGGGAGTACCAGGAGGGCTAGAGTGAATCCACCGGCCAAAACACTTTTCCCCAAGTCCATTACCCGCACGAAAATCTCCAGGCCCAGGAGCCCGTAGACTATCGAAGGAACACCCGCTAGGTTGGCGATATTGATCCGGGCCAGGCGAGCGAACCGGCTTCTGGAACCGTACTCTTCTAGATAGATGGCGGAGCCCACGCCCAAGATGAACGCCATCACTCCGGCGATCGCCACAACGTAGACGCTACCGGCTAGAGCCGCCTTGATCCCAGCTTCTTCTGGCTTCCTGGAGGGGAAATTGGTTAGGAAGCTCCAGTCGATGCGGTCCCAACCCTGCAACCCTAGATAGACCAGCAGAACTCCCAGCATGCCCAACGAAATCCCAACGGCCAGCAGACAGAGGACCTGGAAGCCCCGGCCCATCCAGATGCGTCGGGACCGGCGTTTTTGAAAGTCGGTCTGGCTGATTACCGACACTACTCGTACTCCTCGCGGTAGCGTCGGACCACGTACTGGCTCAGCAGGTTCATGACGAGGGTCAACACGAATAGCAACAAAGCGACGGCGAAAATGGTCTTGAACTCTATGGTTCCGGTGGGGGTGTCACCCATGCTGACCTGAACGATGTAGGCTGTCATAGTTTCGATGGGAACGAAAGGGTTCAGTGTGAAATTGGGATTCTGGCCGGCGGCTATAGTCACGATCATTGTCTCGCCGATGGCCCGGGACACGGCCAGAATGAAAGCGGAGGCAATTCCTGAAAGTGCGGCAGGCACCACCACCAAGGTGGAGACCTCGAGTTTGGTTGAGCCCAGGGCGTAGGCGCCTTCTCGGAGGGAGCGTGGGACCGCCCTCATGGCGTCTTCGCTCAGGCTGGAGACCATCGGTAGGATCATGATCCCCATGACGATGGAGGCGCTCAGCGCGTTGAATACCAGCACCTTTTCCGAGATGCCCTGCAGGAGTGGGGTGACGAACAGGAGGGCGAAATATCCATAGACTACGGTTGGGATGCCCGCCAAGACCTCCAGCACCGGTTTGATGGCCTTGCGGGCCCTTTCCGGGGCGTACTCGCTGAGGTAAATCGCGCTGAGCAGACCCAGTGGCAAAGCGACCGCCATGGCGAGAACCGCGGTGAGAAAGGTCCCGGCAACCAGGGCCAATACCCCGAACTGCTTGGACGAGAATAGCGGCGTCCAAGTGGTGCCGGTGATGAAGTCTATAAATGAGACGTCGCCGAAGAACTGGAGAGCCTCGAATAGCAGTACAAAAATAATGCCGGCGGTGGTGAGGACGGAGAGGAAGCTACAGACGAACAGCGATGCAGCAATCAGACGTTCGGGAAGGAGGCGGCGCCACCGGGGTTGCCTTCGGCGGGTCGCCGCAACTGAATCTGAGGCCGTTGAGACTTTATCGCTTGCCAATGTCAGTCGGACTCCTGACCATCGTCTCGCGTAGGCGAGACCGGGTCGGCATAGCAAAAGAAAAGCCGCTCCGGAGCCCAACGGCCCAGGAGCGGCCTAATAATCCCTTCCCTGACTTGCATTCCTGGAAGATTATAATTCGGGGTGCCGTATGGCGCAACAGCTTCTGCCCACGACTTCCGGGCACCATTGCAGCGGTTTGGGATGTATAGTATAAGCCAGATTGGGTAGAACAGATATTTGCCCGGCGACCTCCAGGTCGCCGAAAAATCGTATGGAGCCCCGTTGAGCGAACAACTCATCCTTAGCGTCGTGGACCAGTCGCCGGTCCGGGCCGGTAGCACTGCCGGTGAGGCCCTTCGTGAGACCATCGAACTCGCTGTGGCTGTGGAGGAATTAGGTTACGAAAGGTATTGGCTGGCCGAACATCACAGCCTACCCAGCTTT